>CAZHBM010000237.1:0-6436 GCA_964529945.1 uncultured Anaerolineales bacterium
TGGGTAGGCTTGCTGCGTATGGAGCGGGTGGTCAAGGAGCGAATGTCCATCCGTGATCCGGAGCAGGTCACGCCGACGACTTTGGTCAATATCCGTCCGGTGGTGGCGGCGACGCGTGAGTTCTTCGGTGGCAGCCAGTTATCGCAGTTTATGGACCAGACCAACCCGTTGGCCGAGTTGACCCACAAACGAACGTTGAGCGCCCTGGGGCCCGGCGGTCTGCGCCGCGAGCGGGCCGGGTTCGATGTGCGTGACGTGCACCACAGTCACTATGGCCGAATTTGCCCGATTGAGACGCCGGAAGGACCAAACATCGGCCTCATCGGTCGCCTGGCAAGTTATGGCCGGGTTAACGAATACGGTTTCATCGAGACGCCTTATCGACGAGTGGTCAACCAGTTGCCGCACGACGACGTTGAGCTGTTGCTCGGCCGGGAGTTGCGCGAGCCGGTGGTTGATCCGGACAGCGGAAAGACGGTTGCCGAAGCTGGCACGCCGATCGACGAAGAACTGGCGCTGCGCATCGCACAATTGGCGACCGAGGAGACGGTTAAGGTGCGCCCGTACGTCTCGGAAGAAATCGTCTATATGGCGGCTGATGAGGAAGACCGCTACACCATCGCTCAGGCGAATGCCGAGTTGGATGCTACAAAGCAGTTTGTCCAGTCACGCATCAGTGTGCGCCGGCACCAGACATTCCTGTTGGAGAACGCTGAGCGTGTCAATTATATGGACGTGTCACCCAAGCAGATTGTGGGCATCAGCGCGGCTTTGATCCCGTTCCTGGAACATGACGACGCCAACCGTGCCTTGATGGGCTCGAACATGCAGCGACAGGCGGTGCCTCTGTTGCGGCCGGATGCTCCCATGGTGGGAACCGGCATGGGCTTCCAGGCGGCAGTCGATTCAGGCCAGGTGATCCTGGCGCGTACCGCCGGCGAGGTGGTGAGTGTCACTGGTGACACGGTGGTGATCAAGGAAGAAGACGGCAATTTGCGCACGTATCATCTGCGCAAGTTCAACCGTTCAAACCAATCAACGTGTATCGACCAGCGCCCTGTGGTGCAGAAGGGCGACTTCGTAAACATCAACGACGTACTGGCCGATTCTAGTTCGACCGATCACGGTGAGTTGGCGCTGGGACAAAACGTCATCTGCGCCTTCGTCAGCTGGGAAGGTGGTAACTACGAGGACGCCATCCTGATCAGCGAAGACCTGGTGCGGCGGGATAAGTTCTCTTCGATCCACATTGAGAAACACGAAATTGAAGCGCGAGACACCAAGTTGGGTCCGGAAGAAATCACCCGTGACATTCCGAATGTGGGTGAGGACGCGCTGAAAGACTTGGATGAGGGTGGCGTCGTTCGCATCGGCGCCGAAGTCGGACCGGGCGACATCCTGGTGGGTAAGATTACACCCAAGGGTGAGACCGAATTGACGCCGGAGGAGAAGCTGCTGCGGGCCATTTTTGGTGAAAAGGCGCGCGAGGTAAAGGATTCCAGCCTGCGCCTGCCGCACGGCGAGAAGGGCATTGTGGTTGATGTGAAGGAGTTCAACCGCGAGGAGCACCGCGACCTGCCGGCGGGTGTGGATAAGA
This sequence comes from uncultured Anaerolineales bacterium, assembly GCA_964529945.1. Taxonomy (GTDB): domain Bacteria; phylum Chloroflexota; class Anaerolineae; order 4572-78; family NAK82; genus CAZHBM01. The sequence goes on from CAZHBM010000237.1 coordinate 1,598, forward strand.
TGGTGCGTGTGATGGTGGCGCAGCGGCGAAAAATCACTGAAGGTGACAAGATGGCCGGACGCCACGGCAACAAGGGCGTCATCTCCAAGGTCGTTCCGATCGAGGATATGCCGTTTCTGGAAGACGGGACGCCGATCGAGATCATACTTAACCCGCTGGGTGTACCGGCTCGTATGAATATCGGCCAGATACTGGAGACTCACCTGGGATGGGCTGCCTACAAGCTAGGATTCCGGGCGATCACGTCGGTTTTCGACGGCGCGCGCGAGGACGAAATCGGAGCCGAATTGGCGCGGGCCTGGCTGATTGATTTCGCATGGAATGCTATGATGGACAGAGCCTGGCAATGGGCGGCCGACCGTGAGATCAACACAGAAGAGCTGGAAGACGATCGTGAAGTGTACACCATGTACCTGATCGACTGGCTCGAGTCAAGGGACTTGGACGAGGAGCGAATGGCGTTCGACGACGTATATGCCCGGCGGGCCGTGCTGGCTGAATGGTTGCGGGAACGGGGATACGATCCCGATTTCCTGCTGGCCTTTGAGGGCGACCGCCGTCCAGAAGCAGTCGGTCGTGAAGCGCGCGAGGCAGTGCGCATCGTCTGCCTGCGCGAATGGTTGCTGGCGATTCGCGAGCGGAAAGAGCGGCTGTCCGATGCGCGCTTCGCGCGCCTGTCTCAGGACCTGCTGGAGAGCGACCTGGCGTCGTTAAGTCCGGCTGAGGTAGATACATTGGCGCTCAAGGTAGCCCGGATTACGGGGATTCCGTTGCCGACGACCGGAAAGGTGCTGTTGTACGACGGGAAGACGGGTGAACCGTTCGACAAGTCGGTAACGGTTGGTATGATCAATATGCTGAAACTGGCACACCTGGTTGAAGATAAGGTACACGCGCGGTCCACCGGCCCGTACTCATTAGTGACGCAGCAGCCGTTGGGCGGTAAGGCGCAATTCGGCGGCCAGCGTTTCGGTGAGATGGAGGTGTGGGCGCTGGAGGCCTACGGCGCTGCCCATACACTGCAGGAAATGCTGACAGTCAAGAGTGACGACGTGACCGGCCGGGTTAACACCTACGAAGCCATTGTCAAAGGCGAGAAAATTCAGGATCCGGGCGTGCCCGAATCGTTCCGGGTGTTGGTCAAGGAACTGCAATCACTGGGCTTGTCCGTCGAGGTGATTACCGACAGCGACGAACGTATTCAATTCGGGAAAGAAGAACACAAAGAAAGGCCGGCGAAAATGGGTTTGGGCCTCGGCCTGGGCATGTTGGGTACGCCGCGTTGACAGGAAGGGGACCGCGATTTGACTAAGGTAACAACCTGTGATAAATTTATACAGTTGTGGGTTTGATCCGAGGTTCCAAGTGGTGTCTTCTTTGATGTAGTCCTAATTGAGCAGCGGAACGTCACAGGCGACAGGCATCGAGTGTTTTGGGACTTAGTAATGGGAACAGAGCCAGCGTGGTTCGTCCGCGATGGCTCTGTCTGATGCACAGAAAGATTAAGAAACGGCGATTACGCCAAAAAGTGTGGAAAAGGGAGGGAGTCCTTTGCCTACTATTAACCAGCTTGTGCGAAAACCTCGTAGGTCGAAGCGCGCCAAGAGCAAGGCGCCGGCATTACGTTATACGTTCAATGCTTTGAGCGGCAATATGGCGCCGCGTTCGAAGGGCGCACCCCAGAAGCGTGGGGTATGTACCCAGGTGCGAACGATGACGCCCAAGAAGCCCAACTCGGCGTTGCGCAAGATTGCGCGTGTGCGCCTGTCAAACGGCATTGAAGTGACGGCCTACATTCCCGGGGAAGGGCACAATTTGCAGGAGCACTCGGTGGTGCTAGTGCGTGGCGGTCGTGTCAAGGACCTTCCGGGCGTGCGTTACCACATCGTGCGAGGGGCCCTGGACAGTACGGGAGTGGATGACCGCAGGCGGGCTCGGTCCAAGTACGGAGCCAAGAGACCCAAGTAGCAGAGCGGACGGGTGGTTTTTGCCCGTCGGTTAATTGCCGGTGTAGCAGCGTCAGAGTAGCAGTGTGTCTTGCTAGTCTACAGTTTGAGGTGAAGAATGAGCAGACGTAATCGTGCGCCGCGTCGCGCAGTTGAACCCGATGTCAAGTACAACAGTGAGCTCGTATCGCGCTTTGTCAATAAGCTGATGCGTGGCGGCAAGAAGAGTACGGCTGCCCGCGTGCTTTACGATGCGTTCGATATTATCGAAGCGCGCGCGAAGAAGCCGCCGTTGGAAGTGTTTGAATCGGCTGTCCGTAATGTCACGCCGATGATTGAGGTGCGCCCTCGGCGAGTGGGTGGCGCGACCTACCAGGTTCCGGTGGAAGTGCGCCCAGAGCGGCGCATGAGCCTGACGATTCGCTGGTTGATCCAGGCATGCCGGCAACGCTCGGGTAGGTCAATGGCCGAGAAAGTGGCTGCCGAGTTGATGGACGCGGCCGCCGGACAGGGTGCCAGTGTCAAGAAGAGGGAAGACACGCACCGCATGGCGGAAGCCAACCGCGCTTTCGCTCACTACCGCTGGTAAGCGGTTGAGATCGGTCGGGTAGCCCGTAGGGGCGCCGGGCGCAGATTAGGTTGTTTGTGGTTGAGGATAAAAAGGAAATAATGGCAGATAGAACCCCACTGGGAAGAATGAGAAACATAGGCATTATCGCGCACATCGACGCGGGTAAGACCACGGCGACTGAGCGCGTATTGTTCTATACCCAGAAGATCCACCGTATGGGTGAGGTTCATGATGGGGCTGCCACGATGGATTGGATGGACCAGGAGCGTGAGCGGGGCATCACCATTACGGCGGCCGCCACGACGTGCTTCTGGCGAGATCACCAGATCAATATCATCGACACGCCGGGTCACATCGACTTCACCGCCGAAGTGCAGCGCTCTTTGCGCGTGCTGGACGGCGGTGTGGTCATTTTTGATGCGGTGGCCGGTGTGGAGCCGCAATCGGAGACAGTGTGGCGGCAGGCTGATCGTTTCAACGTGCCGCGTATCTGTTTCATTAACAAGATGGATCGCATCGGCGCCGACTTTGAACGCACGGTGGACATGATTGTGGAGCGGCTGCGGGCAAACCCGGTGCCGATTCAATTGCCCATGGGGGCTGAATCGAATTTCGCCGGCATCATCGACCTGGTTGAGGGCGAGGCGATTACTTATCAAGACGATCTGGGAGCTCAAATCGAGCGCGGGCCAATTCCCGAAGCATACGCGGAGGAAGCCGCCCTGCGACGACGCGAGATGGTGGAGCGTATCGCCGAAAGCGACGAGCAGTTGACCGAGAAGTTCCTGCTGGAAGAGGAGATCTCCAAAGAGGAACTGGTGGCTGCTCTGCGGCGGGCGACGATCCGTGGCGAACTGGTCCCTGTTATGTGTGGGTCCGCGTTGAAGAACAAGGGTGTGCAGTTGTTGCTGGACGCGGTGGTGGCATATCTGCCGGCGCCGACGGACGTGCCGCCCATGGTGGGCATTAATCCCAACAATGAAGAGGAAGTGGCCTGCCCGCCGGATCCTGATGCGCCTTTCGCGGCTTTGACGTTCAAAATTGTCACCGATCCTTACGTGGGACGGCTGGCGTATGTTCGGGTCTACTCGGGACGGTTGAATGCCGGCTCTATGACCTACAATACCAGCAAGCAAAAACGTGAGCGCGCCGGCAGGTTGTTGCAGATGCATGCCAACCAGCGCCTAGAGGTCGACAGCCTGGGGGCTGGCGACATTGGGGCCATCTTGGGTGTGAAGACCACCTTCACCGGCGACACGCTGTGTGATCCAAGCCGGCCGGTGGTGCTGGAAAATATTACGTTCCCTGATCCGGTGATCTGGGTGGCGGTTGAACCCAAGACCAAGGCCGATCAGGAAAAAATGTCCGAGGCTTTGAACAAATTGGCTGAGGAAGACCCGACCTTCCAGGTGCGGGTGGACGAAAACACCGGCCAGACGTTGATCGCCGGCATGGGCGAGTTACATCTGGAAGTCCTGGTGACACGTATGATCCGGGAATTTCGCGTGGCGGTGAAAGTCGGTAAGCCCCAGGTGGCTTATCGTGAAACCATCGTGCGTCACGCCCGGGCCCGGGGCCGGTTCGTGCGCCAGACAGGTGGGCACGGCCAGTTTGGTGATGTGGTGCTTGAGGTTGACCCATTGCCCAAAGGATCGGGCTTTGAGTTCGAGTCGGCCGTCGTGGGTGGTTCGATACCTAAGGAATACATCCCGGCCGTCAAGCAAGGTGTGGAAGGTGCTTTGAACAGCGGCGTATTGGCCGGTTATCCAATTGTCGACGTCAAGGCGACCGTTGTCGATGGGTCCTATCACGAAGTAGATTCGTCGGAAATGGCCTTCAAGATTGCCGGTTCTATGGCCTTTAAGGAAGCTATTAGCAAGGCTGGTCCGGCGCTCCTGGAGCCGATTATGAAGGTGGAAGTGGTAATTCCGGAAGAGTTCACCGGCGACGTAGTCGGGGAACTGGCGTCGCGGCGGGCCAATATTGAGAGCATGCAGCCGCGTGGGTTGGGATTGCAGGCGGTGGATGTGTTGGCGCCGCTGGCAGAAATGTTCGGCTATGCCACGGATTTGCGTTCGCTGACGCAGGGCCGAGGCACCTTTACAATGGAATTCAGTCATTACGATCAGGTAACCGAAACGGTTGCCAAGCAGATTTTGTCAGGCTGGCGACGGTAAAGATCTATCAAATTGTGGGGCAGGATTTGCTCCTTGGGGTATTTTGCGTATAATAATCCCGTTTGCCTGACGACCTTAGCATATAACCAGGGAGGACAAACAGAATGGCGAAAGAGAAATTTGTGAGGGATAAACCGCATGTGAA
>CAZHBM010000238.1:0-6423 GCA_964529945.1 uncultured Anaerolineales bacterium
AAAGATGTCTGAGCTTATAGTGCTTATCAGGGGTGGGGGTGAGCTGGCCAGCGGGACCGGCAATTGTATCGGCTTCGTTCCTCCATTCAATGTACGTGAAGGGCGGCTGATTCTGTCGCTTGACCAGCCCTCGCCTCTACTGTATCATGGCCATGTTTGGTCGGCCGATAATCCCAGTCTTCTTCGCCCTATCCTGCGCCATCGTCAATCCGGGAAAAACAGGAATACCAGTTATTTGCCGTGACTTACGTTCGCGTTTTACGCCCGCCTATTTTGGTTGAAACCATTTGGTATGTAACGTGTTGCCCGCTAAACCACTAATCAACCCCCACTAACTGAGTCAAGGAGTAGCAAAATGCACAAGTTGTCCCTTAATCAGGTCACCACGTACAACTGGTCTTTTGGTGAGGACGTCGCCAACTATTCCGCCGCCGGCTTTGACGGCATCGGGGTTTTCCGTGACAAGTTGGAGCGCTTCGGGACGGAAGAAGGCATCAAATTGCTCCATGATTCCCCATTGCAGGTGTCCAATCTGGTCGACACTTTCTTTCTTATCCAACCTGTGTGGTCACAGGTTGAGTTGGTTATGCAGGACGTGTTGGCACGTATCGAGTTGGCCAAACGGCTCAACACCGATTGCATAGCCGTTCTGACGGGTGAGCCGGCCGGCTTCTTCATGTCCGAGGACCTGGCCTGGCAGTTCGCCGTCCGGGCGCTGCGCGAACTGGCGCCGGCAGCCGAGGCGGCCGGTGTTGAACTGGCGCTGGAACCCATCAGTGCCCGTTATCCAGGCTACAGCTTTTTGCACAGTATCCCGGATGCGTTGCGGATGATTGATGCTGTTGGATCCTCCGCCCTGGGTATCGTTTTCGACATCGATCATCTCTATGAAAGTCCAAATCTGTTCGATGACATCAAACGCGCCGCCGGCCGCATTTTTTGCGTCCACGTCGACGATATGCCAGCCTCTCCGGCTCCCGGATTGGACCGCCGTCCATTAGGGACGGGCATTATTCCACTCAAGGAGATATTGCACGCTGTTGATGCCACCGGTTACGATGGCTTCTACGACGTTGAGCTGTTTGGCCCGGGCATCTGGGAGATGGATTACCACGAACTGTTGCCCCAAATCAAGGCGGCATTCGCCGATATTTGGGGGGAGTGAAGGCTGAACTCGAGCAACTCAGCCTTTTTCCGACAGCTTTCGCCCGGGTAGTGAAGGTCAAGGGTCTACCGGCTTCTGAGCGGTAAGCTCAGAAGCCGGTCATTCCTGTTGTTCCTTGCCCGGCCGAGGGCCACAGAGGTATGTGTGAATGTTGAAGTCCGCCAACGAATTGTTCAACGTGGAAGTGCCCGTCGAGTTCTCGGAGCAAATCGAGGATTTCCGCCGTGGATTTCTGGTACGTATCCTGATTGTGCTGGCGAGCACGGCATGGGCGGCTGGCATGGTCGTGCTGTTCTTCAAGACTACCCTGCTTGGCTTTGGTGTACTTATCGGTTTCGAAGCCATCTGCTGGATCAGCTACCGTCTCTGCCGAAGGAATTGGTTACGCCTGGCCCAGCACCTGTTGGTTGTCGGCCTTGATATCTGGTTGATCGGCCTGGTATGGCTGGTACCTGACCCAACTTTGTTGTTTCTTCCCATAGTAGCTGTCTCCATCGGTGTGGCCTTATTGGACGCATTGCCAGCCGCCATATACGCTATCTTGTTGGTTATCGGACAGTTGGTCAGTGCGGCCAATTTGTTCCCAGATTCGTGGCTCCAGTGGCAAATTTTACTGGCACCGCTTATGACCATCGAGGTGACCGCGCTGGCAATGGTGTGGGGCGCCAATCTGTACACGTTGCTGGGCTGGGCCGTCCACAGCACGCGGACCGCTGTCGAACGGCTCGAGGAAGTACAAGAACATCGTGCCCAGCTGGGACAGAGTATGGAAGAGATCGATGCCGCCTTTCACCGGCTTGAAAGGGCGAATGAGATGCTGACTACCGCCCGAGCCGAGGCCGAGGAAGCGCGCCACGCCCGCAACCAATTTGCGTTGACCGTCAGTCACGAGTTGCGCACGCCGTTACATTTCATCATCGGGTTCAGCGAGTTGATGGTCAATTCGCCGGCCACCTATGCCAAATTGGAGGACTGGCCGCCCGGCCTGTATGACGATATCCAGGAAATTTACCACAATAGCACCCATTTGATGCGCCTGGTAAACGATATTTTGGAACTTGGCCAGGCTGAAGCCAGGCAGATGGTGTTGACCAAAGAGTGGATCAGCCCGGCGGAAATCATCCAAGAGACAGAAGTCATCATGCGCGCCGCTATGGCAACGCATTCGTTATACTTCCAGGTTGAAATAGAACCTAATCTGCCCGAACTCTTTGTTGACCGGACGCGCATTCGCCAGGTACTGATCAATCTAATCAGTAACAGCTTGCGGTTTACAGAGACAGGCGGGATCACAGTCACGGTCAGGAAGCGGGCGACCGAAGTCCTATTCTGCGTCCAGGATACGGGTGTCGGCATTCCATCGGATGAGATACCCAAAGTCTTCCAGGATTTTGGCCAGGCGGATGCAACCGTATGGCGCCGGCGAGGGGGCTCCGGATTGGGCGTTCCTATTAGCCGCCGATTCGTAGAAATGCACGGCGGCGAGATGTGGCTGGAGAGTGAGGTCGGTCACGGAGCGGCTTTCTATTTCACGCTGCCCATGCCGGGCTCGGTGGGCAAGCCGTTGTTGGAAGCCTCGGCAGGCCTGTCGAGCGCCGCCTGGGACATCCGGGCTTTGCAGGCCAAGTCGCAAAAAGTGGTCCTGGTCTTGTCGCCCGATCCCAATGCAACCCAATTGATTCAGGGTTATCTCAACGGCTATCGCGTGGTCGCCGCAAATCAAGCCGAAGTGGCTGCCCAACTCGTTTCGGATCTACTTCCCCACGCAATGATCGTTGACCAATCGGTGGCTTCAGATGCCGAAGTTGCCGCGCTGATCGAGAGCCTACCCTACGATTTGCCGGTAATCGTGCTGAATTTGCCGGGCAGCCCGGCCCAATCCCGGGAGTTGCCGGCCGGGGTTCACAGTCACCTGATCAAGCCGGTGCGCCGTGAGGATTTGGTAGCCGCGATCCGCGATCTGCCGGTCAAAATTGAATCCTTGCTGGTTGTAGACGACGATCCGGGCATGATGCGCTTCGTATCCCTGGCGATGGCGGCTGCAAACCAAAGCTACCCGGAAAAGCCGATGCCGTCCATTCGAGTGCTCTCAGCACGCACCGGTCAGGCCGCAATTGACTACCTCGACAACGGGAAAAAGGTGGATGACGGCCTGGCGGATGCAGTTGTGCTTGACCTGAGACTGCCGGATATGAGCGGATGGGCCGTACTTGAGGCTATGCAAGGCGCTTCGGGCTGGCAAGACGTGCCGGTAATCTTGCTGACGGCGGCTGAGCTTCCGCAGGAACTGGATTTCCGAGAACGCCAGGTGCTTCAGGTGAGCACCAACCGTCCCCTCACGTCAGATAGGCTCAGCCAGGCTCTGCAGGCTTTGTTACAGTCCTTGCAGCCTAGTTATCAAGCAAGTGCAGGCGCGCAAGAGCCTCCAAGAGGTCCTTCTGCTTGATAGGTTTGGCCAGGAAATCAGCCGCCCCCAATGAAATGGCTAACTCAGGCTCCTCCCATACCGAGCATACCACCACCGGTATCTGCGCCGTGGCTGGGTCGGCTTTCAGGCTTTGCAGCACTTCCCAGCCATCTCGATTGGGCATCATAAGGTCGAGGGTGATCACGTCCGGCTGTAGCTGTTGCGCCAAAGGCAACGCCTGCCCGCCATCGTTCACACCCACCAGCCGGACGCCGGTATGACTGAGATAGCGCCGGAACATGCGTAGCGCCGATTCCTGGTCGTCGACCACCAACACCAAACGATTCTCAACCCCGGGCAGACTCAGGCTAATGGTGCCTGCTCCCGGTGACGTCTGCAGCGAGAAACGTGCGTCGATGCGCTTGCACCAATAAGCCAGCCGACCCAGGCCGCGGTCTTCCTCCGGGCTGGGCCCCAACTCGGCATCTTCCAGGCAAAACTGAATGCGCAAGGCGACCCGGTGGCCATCCGGCTGAATAGTGGTGACAATATCGCCTTCATCGCGGACATCGAGGATGTAGCCCAGGGCCGTCAGAAGAATTTGTCGCAACACCACCCGGTCGGAAAGCACCTTGATGCCATTGGCCGACGAAACCAGCTCCAACACAACCCGTTCGCGCTCTGCCCGTCTCTGTAGAGTGTCGATAATCCCCTGCACCAATTCCGCAACGTCCAGCGGTAACATGTTTACCGGGAATTCATCGGCGCCGGCGAAATCCTCCAATGGATCGCCAGGGGGAACGTTCTTTTCGGTTAAGAGCGCATCCCACAATGAAGTCGCCACGGCTTGGACGGCCCGGCTATGCTCGCGTCGCAACTGGCGGCCACTCAATGCCAATTGCTGTTGGAGCTGCCTCAAGCTGGCACCATCCACGTAACGGCCAGATAGCACCAAATACGGACGCCATTCCTGCGAACTGGGCTTGGGATCACCCTCTCCGGCAGGCCGCAGCGCTTCGATGGAGTCCAACAACGTCTGGCGCAACTGCTCTGCCCGGCCCTGCTGCGTGCCTCCAGGTTGAATAATGAGAGTCGCCAGCGGATGAATGGATAGCGCAGCCTGGTCGAAGAGATTGGCCAGTGCGTCACGCACCAAGCGCTCAAACTCTACAATATCCAGCCCTGTCAGTTTTTCAGCCATACTGCCTGTCCTTGAGCGAAAATCGGGGTACCCGGTTGCCTTTTCATCGTGCCACCCCATTAAGAAGGCATTAGATTATAGCACGTGTCGGAACGCAGTTCAAACGACATGATGGGGCCGGATGTGTCCCCCTTTTCTTGGGAGAAAACCACGTGAGCCGGTGGCCGGTTTTATCTCTCTTTTTGTGGGTGGAAAGGCTTCGACCCACATAAACTAGTAGGGACTATGTGATTCTATGCGCTTCGTAAAACATTGCGTGAGCGGTCTCTCACGAGACTGCTTGGCAGCCAAGCCTTGGCTCGGTCCAATTTCTCCCACAAAAAATTCGGGTCACACCCAATAGAGCCTGTGTGTGCTGTTTCTTGCGCATAACACCGAGGCCGGCAACCGGCTTTGACGTTGTCCGCAGGGCAGGCCGGGCATCGGCTTAGCGGTTTGGGCGCGGCCGCGCGTCTTTCCGGGTTACGTACAAAGCAGAAGAAATGACGTGTGTACCTTTGGAGGAATAGGTCGGCACAATCCAAGCACTGATTGACGAACGAAAAAAGTCTAGGGGAACCTCTGTTTCACTCAAACAATGCCTTGCTTCTTCAGGAATCAGCCTATTGCTTGGGACATAGCCAGCTGCTTAATCGACCGGTCAGAATTGACCGGTCGATTAAGCAGAGACTCCTTCAGAAACCGGTTCAACGCTATACCCAGGGCGCCGGCCCAACCGCAAACCTTGGCGGGGGAGGAGTATCTTCGTTGTCCGCATCAATATCGAGCGCCTGGCGCATTCTCTTTACTATGACCTCGATATCTTCTTTGTCCTCTTTAAAGACCGGACTCTCTGCCCACTGGTTCTCCAATATTTTGTCCGGTTCGGGCATATCAATATGGTGTTCTTCCCGCAGGTGTTTGACCATTTGTTCGACGATGTCACCCGGCGTGTCGCCTTTGGCCACAAAATCACAATCGGCCACACCTAGATCACTGCATTTCAGTTCCATAGGTAGATATCCTTTCTTGTTGTCACAAACAGAGCAGTCCAGCCTTTCCCTCTTGTGGACTTTTTTCCAGATGATTCCCGGGTATCGGCATTGCGCGTAAATGAAACGACAAGCGCTCCTTAAAAGGGAACAGGCCCGAGACTGATCGCCGGGCCGGAAGGACCTTCGTCGCCGGAATCTACTATGCCCAGTGCCTGGCGCATTCTCGTCACCACGATGTTCGCATCTTTGTGATCTTCTTCAAAGTCCAACATAGAAGTCTCAACTGATCCCGGTTGGAGTATCTCATCCGGATCGGGCAGATGAATGTTGTGTTCTTGTCGTAGATGTTTCACCATCTGCTCGACAATTTCACCTGGCGTATCGCCTTTGGCCACAAAATCGCAGTTGGCCACACCCAGATCGCTGCATTTCAATTCCATTAGTAATGCACATCCTTTCCCAATTTCATCATTGTGAAACGTCTTTGATGTCTTTCTGGCAAGGTGCAGGTTATTCTCCCACGTCGAAAGACTTGCTAATCGGGATTTCTTCCTCTTCTGTTTCTTCCGGCGGTTCCGGAAGATCCAGTTCGTTACGCATTCTCTCGATCAGAAGCGTCAGTCCCTCTTTGTCTTTGGAGGACTTGAACGCCACGTCGTCCTCTTCTCGGCCCTTC
>CAZHBM010000239.1:0-6402 GCA_964529945.1 uncultured Anaerolineales bacterium
AAACCCCGACATAGGATGACGGTCCAGCAACCGGCTGGCCAGCCACAGGCTCACAAGGATGGCAACGAGTCCCGTCACACCAGAATAAAGGCCGGGGACTCCTGCACCAAGATGAATGGGTGCCAGCCCTCTGGCACGCAGCACAGAGAAGATCACCTTCGGCAGGTTGGCGGTCACGAGGAGCAGTACGACGAAGAGAATGAGCTGGCAAATAAGACGCCACAGTGCCCTCAGGCGCCGTTCGTCCGGATTCCAGAAAATGTTGGCTACGAACCGCATCAGTCGGCTGCCAGCTGTTTGGCCGCCAGCGCAGCCCCGACGATACCGGCCTGATTGTAGAAGTGAGCCGGCACCACTTCCGGGCGAACCTTCAATAGATGCAGAAACTTACTATAGTCCTGGCTGATGCCACCGCCCAAGATAAACAGATCGGGCGAAAAAAGGTAGTCCAGGTAGTTCAGATATTGGTTCAGGCGGATGGCCCAATCCTCGTAGCTGAGCTTTTCTCTTTCCTTGGCGTAACCGGAGGTCCACCATTCTGCGTCCCTGACCTTACCCCGCATTTCGATGTGCCCCAGTTCGGTATTGGGCAATAACTGGCGTTCAACAAAAATGGCACTGCCGATGCCTGTTCCCAGTGTGAGCAGAAATACCACGCCGTTGCGGCCCTTGCCGGCCCCCAATTCCATCTCGGCGATACCGGCTGCATCTCCGTCATTGATTAGCCGAAGCGGGCAGCCGGTCTTCTTAGAAAAAAGCTCAGCACCATTGGTACCTATCCAGGCTTTGTCTACATTAGCCGCGTTATAGGCCACTCCGTCACGAATGATGGAGGGAAAAGTACAGCCGATGGGGCCATTCCAGGAGAAATGCTGTGCCACCTGGGCGACCGTGTCGGCGACCGCTTCGGGCACAGAGGGTTGAGGGGTGAGCAGATAATACTCTTTCTGCGTCAATTCGCCTTTGGCCACGTCTACGGGCGCCCCTTTGATGCCTGTCCCACCGATATCAATGCCGAGTATCTCCATGGTCTGCCTCCCCGCTCATCGTCTGTTGGAACTCCGGCCGTATTATCCTATGATAGTCAGTATATGGTTGCCCTCTTTTTTGTCAAAGGACCCTAACGTCAACGAGGGAACCGAATCTGTCCGAGATTTATGTAGCTGAAAATGAAACACAACTATTGGTTAAGCCGTCCCGAGAGGGGGGCATGTCTAAGGAACTGTTTTTCATTGGCACTGCCAAACAGATATGGTATACTGCGTTCGCGACGCTGCAACTATGGGTTTGCTTGTCCACCTTTAGCATTAAATTAGGGGAAGCGCCATGAAACTCACGAGGATGTTTGTCATTGCGTTGATTGGTTTGTTGTTTGCGGCCTGTGGTGGTTCGCCCACTGCTGATCTGGAAGCCACCTCGCAGACGGCTACGGCGGCGGCACAGGTTGTCAGTTCGCCAACTCCAGCACCCAGCGAAACGCCGGCGGCGACGGATACACCGGCGGCCACGTTGACGCCCGTGCCGACGGCGACAGCAGTGCCGACCGAGGCGCCGGCACCAACCGACACGCCCGTTCCGGCACCCACCGACACACCGCCGCCTACGGATACGCCTGTTCCCGAGGTTTTGCCCGCACCCGATCTGCTGGCACCGCCAGATGGAGACACGTTTGCCGGCATCGCTACGGACATCACGTTCCAATGGTCCGCGGCGCCCCGGCCACTGGCGGAGGATGAGTATTACGTGCTTATCATCACGCATAGTCAGGGTAAGGACTATACCTGGACCAAGACGACATCCTATTCGATAACCCAAAACAAGGATTGGCTGGCGGAGTTCGGTCCGGAACTCAAGTGGCAGGTGGTTATTGCCCGCCAGACGCCTGAAGAGGCGGCTGGCGATCCGACGGGACACGAGATCAGCGAATACAGTCTGCAGCGTGCCTGCTATTGGAACATCTGATAAGCGCAACCGTTTTTGTGATGAGCGCTCTGGTTAAATGGGAATTACGGACGTGAATACCCGGGCAGGTTATTTTCGGGTCACCGCGGCACGCTCCGACAACTCATAATGAGGTAACATGCCGGCAGGCGGAGTTTTCCACCTGTCAGTGTGGATAATTATTTGTTTATGCAAGGTACTCGAGTCTCAAATAGTGGAGAAGCGACGGACCACCAGCGTGCCGTTTCACCCCGCCAGCCGGTGTGGGTGGTTCTTGGGCTGGCTGTGGTCCTCTTTTTGTTGGCTGCTGCGCCCCGGCTGTGGCGGCTCGACTATTTCCTGATGGTCGACGAAAACCTGTGGTATCAACGCTCGGCGAATTTCCTCCAGGCGTTGACCTCGGGCCGCCTGGCCGAGACAGTCCAGACAGGCCATCCAGGTGTGACGACTATGTGGTCGGGCACGTTGGGGCTCTTGCTCGCCTACGGTCGCGATGCGTTATCGCAGGAGACGTTGGCTCAATTTGCCCAGCGGATGGCCCACACACCGGCTACCCTGGCAATGCTTTATTGGCTGCGGCTACCGCTGGCGCTGCTATCGGCGCTTATGGCGGCTGTGGCGTTTCTCCTGGCGCGACGATTGATTGGTCAATGGGCTGCCCTATCGGGTGCGGCGCTGATGGCTTTCGAGCCTCTTTTTGTGGCCCATTCGCGCTCCTTGCATCACGATGCGCCGGCCACCGATTTTTCACTGTTGGCCGTCTTGTGTTGGCTGCTCTTCCTGAAAGACCGGCGGCGTATCTATTTGGGTCTGGCTGGCCTGGGCATCGCCCTGGCCACCCTGAGCAAGGTGTCGTCAGTCTTTCTGTTGGCCTTTGCCGGGCTGACGTTGCTGCCGCGCCTATGGCCGGAAGGCAGGTTTAACCTGTCCGGCTGGAAGCGCGTTCTTTTCCCCTGGCTGCAGTTGCTGCTGGTTGTATTGGTTGTGGCGGTATTGGCCTGGCCGGCGCTGTGGGTGAGCCCGGTGGCAACCCTGCAGACTGTCGTTGGTTTCATCAACCAGGAGAAGGGCGCTCACGCCAACGGCACCTTCTTTATGGGCAGACCGGTGGACGATGCCGGTCCCCTGTATTATCCGGTCAGTCTGGCCTTTGCCCTGACCCCTCTAACCGTCATCGGGTTGCTTCTGGCGCTGGCAGCGTTGGCCGTGTGGTATCTGAGGCGACAGCCGGACAGCCTATTTGCCGGTGGCGCTGAGCGCAATCGTTGGGTATCCTGGCTACTGGCTTATGCCCTTCTGTTCCTTATTTTTATGTCGCTGATCGGCAAGAAACAGGAGCGTTACGTACTGCCGGCGGTGGTAGTCCTGGACCTGGTGGCCGGCTGGGGATGGCTGGTTACATTCCGCTGGCTATTCAGCTCGCTGTGGCACAGAACGGGCTCTTCTTTCTGGGTCACTACGGCCGGCTCAGTTGGCGTACCCCTTTTGCTGCTGCTGGGCCAACTTGCTTTTGCTCTGCCCACCGCGCCGTACTACGCGACCTTCTTCAGTCCCCTTTTCGGCGGTGCCAAAAAGGCTGAAGACGTTATTCTCATCGGTCGCGGCGAGGGGTTGGATCAGGCGGTCCGTTACGTCCAGTCCGCGTCGGGCGGCGACCTCAACCGGGTTGCCTCGTGGTATGGGACGACGGTAGCCGTGTTATTTGGCGATCAGGTTGAGGTCAGCGACACGGCCCATCCGCAGTACGTTCTGGCCAGCGACTACGTGATCCTGTACATCAATCAACTGCAGCGCGGCCTGCTCAAAGAGTCGATCTGGCGCTATCTCGATCGACAACCGGCTGCTGATACCGTTCGTTTGTCGGGCATCGATTATGCCTACGTTTATCGAGGCAAGGCGATTGGTTATCCGGTTGATCCGTATGCCGACTACAACCGGCTGGTCGGCAAGGCCAACCTGATTGGTTTTGACGTGCAGGCCGAGCTCGTGGCCGGTGCCTCGACGCCGGTTCGGTTGTATTGGATGAACGACGGCATGGCTGCCGGCGACCGACTGTATGTTACACTGTTGGATGGTGCCGGGAATCGGTGGGGCGAGGGAGAATGTGCGCCCGACCCCGCGTTCGGGGGCGTCGATAGCTGGCAAGACGAAGAAATCATTGAAAGTACGTGCCATTTGGATACCTTTGTCGGGACCCCTCCAGGGGATTACCTGTTGCGGGTGGGCTTGACAGCTGAAGATGGTACCGAAATTGGCTTGATGTACCCCACGCCGGAGGAAGCTACTCTCAGCGTGGCGGCCCCAACCAGCTTTCCCGATGATGAATCGGTTCCGGTTGGGCAATACGTCGGTGCCTGGTTGGGCCCACAGGCGGGGTTGGAGTTGGTTGGCTACGACTACAACTCGGCTGTCTATTTGCCTGGGGGAAGTCTGCCAGTGACCTTCTATTGGCGTGCGGGCCCGAATCCGGGCGCCAATTATGAGATAGCAGTTACTCTCAAGGGAGGCGGAGCCGGTCAATATGCCGAATGGGTGGCTGAACCACTTGAAGGGCGCTATCCTACCAGCCAATGGAGGCCTGGCGAACTAGTTCGCGACCCGCGCACTTTGGTGCTGCCCACAAGCTTACCCACTGGCGATTATAGGCTGCAAGTAATCCTGCTGGACGAAGATCGGAATCCCCTGGACCGGCGCAATTTGACCACGGTTACAGTTGAGGGCCGCGAACATACATTTCTTCTGACCCAGCCTCCGGACGTCACGCAAGTGGCAGACGTGGGCCACTTTGCCTACCTCATCGGTTACGACCTGAGCGGTGCCGTCGATGGTGTGCATTTACTTCCCGGTGAAACGCTGCAGGTGCGGCTTGTGTGGCAGGCGAAGGAGACGCCTGAGGACAATTACGTGGTCTTCGTGCAGTTGTTGGACCAATCCAACCAGGTCGTGGCCCAGCACGACGGGCAGCCAGGCGGTGGGGAATTGATTACCACCACCTGGGCGCCGGGTGAATACATTTCCGACGTTCATCCTTTGGCATTGCCGGCCGATCTGCCGGCCGGCGATTACCGGTTGATTGTGGGCATGTACCTGCCAGATACCGGCGAACGTTTGACAACTTACGACGTCCACGGTGATCCGACAGGGGATTACCTGACTCTGGGCGAAAAGTTGCGATTACCGTGAAGGATTCCAGGATGGGCGGCGCGCACACTTCTGACGGTGGCCAGCCGGCGGCCGGCGTGAAGCCGCTGCCGTCGCCGAACTGGGGCTGGCTGCCGCCCATTCTGGCGGCGCTTGCGTTGACGCCGCTGGCGATGATTAGCCATAGTTACAAATATGTCAATGACGATCAGATCCTGTACATCCCCATCTTGCTCCGCCGGCTGAATCCGGCCCTTTACCCAGGCGACTATTTCTTCAACCAGCCGCAGGCCAGCATTTCGCTCTTTGAGGATGTGCTGGTGTGGCCTGTGCGCTGGTTTGGTATGGAATGGACGATGTTGGCAGGCTATTTGCTGGTGCAGTGGGCTATTCTCTTCTGCCTCTTTCTCCTGGCCCGGCAGATCACCGCCAGTGACAGCTTCAAGGGCGATATGCCGGCCTATCTGGCGATGATTCTGTTTCTTGTGCCCATCAGCATTGGCGGCACCTACGTTCGCACCTTCGACAACTACTTCAACCCGCGCACGATGACGCTGCCGCTGGGACTGCTGGCGATGCTCTTCCTGGCGCGGCGGCGTCCGTGGCCGGCGGCACTGATCATAGCCCTGCATCTGCTGCTGCACCCCCTTTCGGGGATTCACACCTGGCTGCTGGCCAGCGTGATGATGCTCTGGTGGCTCGGCGCCAACACCCTGCCGCGACGGCGTGTGCTCGTGCCGATGCTGCTGCTGTGGGGGACGATGGCCTTGTTGTACGCTGCCTCTGCGGGCGGGGGTTCGGGGTTGTGGATCGATCCCACCTGGCGCGATATCCTCTGGCGGCGCACGCCGTATGTCTTTCTCGCATCCTGGAAGATGAGCAACTGGCTCTCGCTGGGCATGTATCTGCTCGTCGGCCTGGTGGGGTGGGCGTACCGGCAGCGGCAGGCCGCAGCAAGCCAGTTGGTGGCCGGGGTGCTGCTGGTGGTCGGCTTGAGCACGGCATGGGTGGCTGTTGGCGTCGATGGGCTGGGTTTGGCACCGCTGGCCCAACTGCAATTGGCGCGCAGCTGGTGGATGGTGATTGTGCTTGCGCTCATTTTCGGCGCGGATTTGTGCTGGAACCTGGGGCATAGAGGACGCTGGGGATCAAGTCTTGCGGCGGCATTGTTGGTGGTAGCGCTGTTCTGGGATCGGGGCAAGGAGGAATGGCTGCCGGTGGTCGCGCTGCTGCTGGTGGCCATCGTGCTAGGTTGGGCGGTGGAGCACCGGGGCGGCAAGTGGGGTCAACGGGTGGCCGAGGGTGTGAGTGCGGCTGCTG
>CAZHBM010000240.1:0-6364 GCA_964529945.1 uncultured Anaerolineales bacterium
GCTATCCCCTGTACGCTTTGCTGGGTTGGCTGTTCACCCGATTGCCGCTTGGAGACATCGCCTACCGCGTCAATCTGATGAGTGCCGTGTTTGCGGCTGCCACAGTGACTCTGGTATATCTGGCGGCAGTAGAAATGACCAACCAATGGGCGGATGGTCGAATGAAGCAGAGTTGTTGGTGCCGGACGGCCGGGCCGGCGGCGGGTGCATTGTCGCTAATGGTATCGCCTGTGTTTTGGTCCCAGGCGACGATCGCCGAAGTATATAGCCTGAACGGACTACTGGTAGCGGCGCTGCTGTTGATTCTGGCACGATTGAGCGCGATTGTCCGGGTGGAGGATGAGCGAGAGAGGGCAAGCCGCTGGGGTCGATCCCTGGTGTGGGTGGCCCTACTGTTTGGCTTGGGGTTGGCCCATCACCGGACCATAGTCTTGATGTTGCCTGCAGCAGCGTGGGCGATATGGTCGGCCTGGCCTCGCAGCCAGCCAAAGATAGAGCCACCCGATGAACAGAAACGGCCAAATCTACTGTTTAAGTGGTGGTGGCGCATCGGCCTGGCTTTTTCACTGCCTTTGCTTCTTTATCTCTATTTGCCCTTGCGGGCCGGCGTTGGCTCGTTGGATGCGACCTATCACAATACCTTCATGGGCTTCTGGCGTTACGTGACTGCATCCGACTATGGCGGCTTTATCTTTGGCAATCCGCTGTCGGTTGATCGAGGGATCGGTTTTTACGCCACTCTTTTCTGGCGCCAATTTGGCGTGGTCGGGCTATTGGCCGGTTTGGCCGGCCTGGCCGCACATTGGAGACGCAGGACCCAACCCACGCTGGTAGTGGCTTTCCTTGCCTATACGGGTTTCAACCTACTCTATCGCGTGGCGGACATTGAGGTCTTTTTTATCCCCGTATTTCTGATATGGGCCATATGGATCGGGTTGGGCGTCTCCTGGCTTTTGTCGGCCCTGGCGGAGGTGCGGCCTGGCGCGATTGTCTCGACGCCAATATTACGCCGAGGTTTGGCCGGCCTGCTGGTGACGCTGTTGCTGATACAGATCATCTTCATCGCCGTCAGCAACTGGCCCCAGGTCAACCGTTCTCAGCAGTGGGCGGTATACGACTATGGGCGCGACGTGATGAGCCAACCGTTGCCCCGTGATTCAGCTATCGTCGCCATCCAGGGAGAGTTGACACTCTTGCGCTACATCCAGATCGCCCTGGACAAGCGAACGGATATCAATTTGGTCAGGGCCGACCGGCCAGAAGAGCGGCTCGAGGCGGTGGAACGCTTGATGACGGCCGGGCAGCCGGTTTATCTAACTCGTGAACTGCAGGGAGCGGCCGAGCGCTGGTCGCTGAGTGCGTTGGGCCCACTCATTCAAGTCAACCCGCAGCCAATCACCGAAATGGCTGAGGGAACTGAACCGATTGAAGGTCTGCCGATTATCTCCCAGATCAATTTAAGAACGTATCGTTTCAGTCAGCCACCCACACATACACCGCTGTCGCCGCTGCGATTGACGTTGACCTGGCACGTGCTGGCTCCTGTGCCTAAAGATTTGAAGGTGTCGGCGCGGCTCATGGCAGCCGACGGTCGTTTGGCGGCCCAAACAGACGGCGTGCCGGTGCACTTTGCCTACCCGACCTCCGCCTGGCGAGCGGACGAGTTTGTCGAGGATGTTTATGATCTTACGCTGAACATGCCTCTCGAACCGGGGGAATACACCCCGTTGGTGATTCTTTACGATCCCTTCCAAGGAGCGGCCGAGGTGGGGCGTGTTGAGCTGCCACCTGTTTTTCTGCCCTAGGGAACCTTGAGATGTACGGGGTACTACCAGCCGCATTTGTCGGTCCAGAGAACAAAAAAAGAGTCTCCTAAAAACAAAAAAGGAGACTCTCGTTTGCCGAACTGTCGAAGAATCTATTTGAAAGTCGGCACCTTAATCCATTCGCCGCCTTTCATAGCTGACATGTGCGAGCAGATGCCAGTGCAGGTCCAGTTGGCGGCAGTAGGCGCATTGGGGAATGGTTCTCGATCCTCAACGATGCTCGTGAGGAACTCGTTGGCCAGGTGTGGATGCGAGCCCCCGTGGCCGGCACCTTGAATGAAGGACATATGTTGTTCGCCGCTTTCGTCCGTTGTGTAGACACCGTGAGTGGTGAATGGCGCGACTTCTTGGGGTAGCAGGTGCCCGTAGTCGGGCACAGTGACGCGGCGAGCTTCTTCGCCATAGAACACAATGGGGTCCTCAAACTCAACCTGAGTCCACTCGAAGCTGGCTTTACTGCCGTAGACGTCGAAGCTTTCTATGTATTCCCGGGCCGTGTTGTACAATGAGCGAGACATCTCGGCCGATAGGTCGGAGTCTTGGATCTTGAGGTGGGAAGTCTCGACTGCAAAAGGCGAACCATATTGCTTGGCCAGGTTCTCTTCGATGTGTCCGGAGCCCAGGCAGGAGACGGCTTCGGCCGGCTTGCCGGCCATTCCCAAGATCGGGCCAACACAGTGAGTGGAGTAGTACATCGGTGGGAACCCCAACCAGTACTTTGGCCAGTTACCGGCAGCCATTTCCTGGTGGTGAGCGGCGCGCAGAAATTGAAGCCTGCCCAGCTCCCCCTTATCCTTCAGTTCCTTGACGAAAAGAAATTCGCGTGTGTAGACTGCAGTCTCCATCATCATATACTTCAAGCCGCTTTCCTTCTGCAGCCTGACAATTTCTTCGCACTCTTCAATGGTGGTAGCCATTGGAACGGTGGAAGCAACGTGTTTGCCTGCTTTCAGACCCATGATACTCTGAACTGCGTGTAGGGCGATTGGAGTGTTGATATGTACGGCATCGACGTTTTCGTCTTTGAGCAATTCCTCGTAGTCGGTGTACCGTGTGTCAATGCCAAATTTGTCACCAATCTCATTGAGTTTCTTCTCATCGCGTTGGCAAATGGCGTACATATTGGCATTTTGGTGCGCCTGGTAGATGGGAATGAATTCAGCTCCAAAACCGAGACCGATAATCGCAACATTAATCTTTCGGCTCATCAACTAATCTCCTTTCATAAGTGGATGTAACGAGAGGTTTGACCACTGACGCCCAGTGCGCTATCGAGTTCAGTATACCATAGAAAAATAGGGGTTGACAAGCCGAATTTTCTACCGGAGACTATCATGCGACACGCGTGCAAACGAATGGGATCACACGAGGAAACAACAGGCCAATTGGTGGGCCGGACTATGAACGCTATACTACGTTCAACATTCACGGTTGACAAATTAGTCTTATAACGTTATAATGTTAATACATTTAATCCTGGTCTTTTCCCAATTATCTTCTGCCGGTGGATTTGCCAAATGGACACTTCCAGAGTGATTGCTCCGTTCAACCAGGGGGTTGACCGAAACAGCAAGGTCCCCCTCTATCATCAACTGTATGACATTCTGCACAGCAAGATCATCGCCGGACAGTGGCAACCGGGCGATATGGTACCTCCCGAGTCGCAACTGGTGGATCAGTATGGCTTGAGTCGGACGACAGTGCGCCAGGTCCTGGATATTCTGGTTAATGAAGGCCTGATTTACCGGCAGCGGGGGAGAGGTACATTTGTCGCCCAGCCAACCCTGGATCACGGCCTGGCGCGTATCTTGAGCTTCACGGAAGATATGCGCCAGCGTGGATTGGCACCAGGGACCAACTTGTTGGAATCTGGCGTGATACCGGCCCCAAAAGAAATCGCCTCTGCGTTGGACGTTGAGCCCGGAGAAGAACTTGCTTGCCTCAAACGGCTGCGTCTGGCAAATGATGAGCCCTTGAGCATGGAAGAATCGTACCTGGTTCACAAGTTTTGTCCGGGCGTTCTTAGGAATGACTACGCTCGCGTGCCGTTGCGCGAGACCCTGGAACGTGATTTTGGCATTCGCCTGGCCAAAGCTGAACAGACGATTCGTGCCGTGGCGGCCCCTAAGGAGCTTGCCCGCTTGCTCGGCGTGCGCACCAACAGCCCATTGTTGTTCACCGAGCGAATTTCTTCCACTGCCCAAGACATACCCGTTGAGTTCCTCCGCGTGTATCATCGTGGTGACCGATATGCGCTGCACAATGAACTGCAGGGCTAAGAACTGGACCCCAATGGGATGATGTCGGAATACAGCCTGGCGAATCATCTATCGCCAATCGCCTTTCTGTCCGTATTTGAAGAAATCTTTCTATACAAGGAGTGAAAAATGCGAGAATTAAAGGTTTCTACCGGCATATGGTTTCTCGGCGCCACAAGTGATCGTTTCGTGAAACAAGGATACAGGCCCGATAGGAGTATCGAGGAACGGTTCAAGCTCGCAGCTACCATTGAGGGCGTGAGCGGGCTTGAGATGCACTACCCAACCGAGGTTACCGACGACACATACAAACCGCTGAAAAAACTGGCCGATGACCTGGGTCTCAAAATCGTCCAGTTTTGCCCCCATCTGTGGGTGGATCCACGCTGGATGTTCGGCCAATTCAGCAACCCCGATCCGAAACTGCGACGCCAAGCGGTGGACCTGGCCAAGCGTACCACCGACATTGCCGGCTACATGGAAGCGGAAGTAATGGTGTATTGGCCGGCTCAAGACGGTTTTGATTATCCTTTCCAGGTCGATCACCGGCAACGACTTGATGATCTGGTGGAAGGGTTGGCCGAGTGGGTGGATTACAACCCCGATCAGAAGATTGTGCTCGAGTACAAGGCCTTCGAACCTCGCACTCATATCATGCTGCCGACTATCGGCCACTGCATGACGGTCGTCAATGAGATCAACCGGCCGAATTTTGGCATCAACATTGACATGGGTCACGCCTTGATCATGAAGGAAAATCTGGCCGAGTCGATCGCGTTGTGCTGTCGCTATGGCAAGTTGTTCCATACGCACTGGAATGACAACTGGAAACTGTTCGACGACGATGTCATTGTGGGTACGGTGAATTTGTGGGAGACACTTGAGGCACTCTTCTGGCTGGATGAGTTCAATTACGACGGATGGTTCGGTCTGGACCTGTTCCCGTACCGAGAACCCCCCGAGAAGGCGGTCGATGAGAGCATTAAAAACCTCAAGTTTGGGTACGAACTACTGGATCGTGTACCCCGAGAGGAGCTGCGAGAGGTCTTCCGTACCTCGGATGCCATCAAGATTTCTCAGATGATGCGTCGAATGTTGGGTGGGTCGTAGACTATGGCCGAAATCGTGACACTGGGAGAATTGTTGGTTGATATGTTCCCGGCGGAACTGGGCCGTCATATGGCGCACGTGACGGCATTTCATCCCAAGCCCGGTGGCGCGCCGGCCAACGTGGCCGTGGCGGTAGCGAAATTGGGCAGACAAGCTGCCTTCATCGGTAAGGTAGGCGATGATGCTTTTGGGCAACACCTGGCAGCTGTGCTTGAAAGACAAGGAGTGGATACCCGCGGAATCCGTGTGGACCCTAAGGCACGGACCACGATGGCCTTCATTGCCAAACCCGATGCCAACAGGGCCGAGTATGTATTCTATCGCAATCCAGGCGCGGACATTTTGCTTGCCCCAGACGACCTAGATGTCGAATTGCTTCAGGGCGCCAAGGCATTCCATTTTGGTTCAGTAAGTCTGACCGACGAGCCCAGTCGCAGTGCCACCAAAGCAGCGGTTCAGATTGCTCGTAAGGGCGGCGCGATGATCTCATTCGACGTCAACTTCCGCCCAAGTCTGTGGGCCAGCCAACAGCAAGCTATGGAACAAATCGACGCTATGGTGCCCGAGGCCGATCTGTTGAAAGTCAACGAAGACGAACTGAGACTTCTGACGGGAGTCGACGATCTGGATAAGGGTACGCAGCAGCTACTCAGCCGGGGACCGCAACTGATCGTCGTCACCTTGGGGCCTGACGGCAGCTATTTCCGGTGTAAGGCGGGAGAGGATCGTGTTTCGCCGTTCCCGGTGGAAACAGTGGATGCCGTCGGTTGTGGGGATGCGTTCGTAGCCGGCGTGCTGTGTCGTGTGACCGAGAGCCTCGATTGGCGCCAGGCATTACAACCTGAAAAACTGCGGGAATATTTGCGTTATGCCAATGCGGTTGGTGCCTTAACCGCGACGACGCAAGGCGTCATTCCGGCACTGCCGACGGCCGACGAGGTGGAAACGTTTCTGGCCGGCCGGGAATGAAAGCGCAGCCAATGTGCACGATAGGTTGATGCTGAAAGATAGCCGATTTTTTGAAAACATACTGAAATAGATAAAAAGAGGGAGAATGTAGTAGTATGCCTGGAGACGACAGAGATTCTATAGACATAAAGGCCCTGAAGGAAAAAGCAAGAAACTTTCGACTTGATATCCTCGAGATGACGACCAAAGCAGGGTCTGGGC
>CAZHBM010000241.1:0-6348 GCA_964529945.1 uncultured Anaerolineales bacterium
CCGCCCGAGGCCGCCCAGCCGGAAACGGCGGCCACGCTGGCGCCGGCGCCCACCTCAGCCGGCGGCCAGGCGCCCACCTCGGGTCCCGCCCCGACGGCGGTGCCGACATTGACGCCGGTCCCGGTCGGCGACGTGCGCCTGACGGTCAGCGTCCTCGATCCGGGCGACGTCAACCGCGAGACGGTCTACATCGTCAATAACGGGCTGTACGTCAAGCTGACCGGTTGGACGCTTTCCGACGACGACGGCGCTACCTACACCTTCCCCGACTTCGGCCTGGGGGGCACCGGGGCGGCGGTGGCCGTGCACACGGCCGCCGGCAGCGATACCATCACCGACCTGTTCTGGAACTATCCGCAGCCGGTCTGGGAGAAAGGTGACACCCTGACCTTGCGCGACAGCCAGGGACAGGTGGTCACCACGGTCCAGGTGTTGGCCGGCCAGTAGCTCCCGGTGGAAGCAACCCGTCGGCCTGAAAGCCCATCTGCCGGCAGCACCGGCTGCCGGACGGTTGGCAGCGTCGATCTCCCAACTGAATTGAGGTATACTATTGGACGCCCAGGAATTGCACGACACCAGCATTGTCTTCGACGCCCACTGCGATTTCTTGCACGCGGTGGTCAACCAGGGGCGTGTCTTCGAGGTGCGCAGCCAGGACGGCCATCTGGACCTGCCGCGCCTGCAGCAGGCCGGCGTGACCGCGCAGATCTTCGCCATCTTCGCCCTATACGAGGACGAGCACACCAGAACCGATCCCGTCCGCGAGAGCCTGCGCCAGGCGGACGCCTTTTTCACCATGGCCGAGCGCAACCGGGGCCGCTTCCTGAACGCTTTGTCTGCCGCCGATGTGGAGCGGGCGGCGCAGGAAGGGCAGGTGGCCGGCATTTTGAGCCTGGAAGGTGTCGAACCGGTGGCCGGCGACCTGCGGCTGCTGCGCCTGTTCTACCGGCTGGGGGTGCGTAACGTCGGGCTGACCTGGAATCACCGCAACGCCGCCGCCGATGGGGTGGGGGTCAGCCACGCCGGCGGCCTGACCGAGTTCGGCCGCCAGGTGATTTTGGCCTGCAACGACCTGGGCATGATGATCGACATTGCCCACCTGGCGCCGGCCGGGGTGGAAGAAGTCTTCGACCTGGCCGCCGGGCCGATCATCGACAGTCACGCCAACGCCTACAGCCTGTGCCCCAACCGGCGCAACCTGACCGATGCCCAACTGGACCGCCTGGCGGCCAGCGGCGGCGTGGTGTGCGTGACCTTTGTGCCGCCGTTCGTCACCAGCCGGCCGGAAGAGGCCGATCGCGAGCGGGTGCTGGATCACATAGACTACATCGTGGGACGGATTGGCGCCGACCACGTGGGGTTGGGGTCGGATTTTGAGGGCTACGACGGGGTCACGCCCGGTTTGCGCGACGTGACGGACCTGCCGGCCTTGACCGGCGGGCTACTGGCAAGGGGTTATGAGCCGGCCGAGGTCAGAAAAATCTTGGGGCTGAATCTATTGCGTGTGCTGCGTCAGGTGGCCGGCTGAAAACCGGCCTGGTAGAGCACAGGCCCCTTCACTTGCGAAGGGGCCTGGAGCAATACGCTTCGACTCACACAGGTGTAGGCCAATCGAAACCGGACGGTGAACCCGCCCGGTTTTTTGTTCTGGACAGGCTTAGGACTTGGTCTCTTCTTCGCTGCTGTCTTTTTTAGCTTCTTCTTTTTCGTCGCTTCCGGTTGAATCTCGGAACTCACGGATCGCCTTGCCCATGGCACCGCCGATTTCCGGCAGCCGTCCGACGCCGAAAATAATGATGACGATAACCAGCACAATAATTAACTCGAAAGGTCCCAGGCGAATAGGCATTTGACAGTACTCCTTCTAACGGGTAGTTGTGACCTGTTACGGTAACAGGCCAATTATAGCACACTGCACAACGGCAAGCAAGAAAACGGGTGTGCCCATTTTCTTGGTGGAAAACCAGAAGAGCCGGTGGCCGGTTTTATCCTGGTTATGTCTTTTGTGGGTGGAAAGCTTTCACCCACAAACACAAATTATACTACCTAAATTCTACGCGCTTCTCAGAGCATATAGTGAGCGGTCTCTCACGAGCCTGCTTGGGGGCCAGGCCGTGGCTCGGTGAAATTGCCCGTACAAAAATTTGGGACAGCCCCGGTGTGTCCGGGTGTGTCTCATTTTCTTGGTAGAAAACCAGGTGAGCCGGCAGCTGGTTTTATCTCTCCTTTTGTTTCTTGTGGGGGGAGCCTCCCCCCACAAGAAACAAAAAATACTACCTACAACCTGTTTCTTTACGCGCCGGCCGCCTGTCGTCAGGCAGACCCGGCCCGGGCGGCGGCCACCCGCTGTTCGATGGCCTTCAAGTTTCGCAGCCCGTCGCGGGCCAGCACGTCGGCGCTGGGCGCCAGTTGGCGCCACACGGCCGTGACCCGGGCCAGCTCCTCGATGTCGGGCACGAAGGACTCGATGACGATCCAGCCGTGATAGCCGACGTCGTCCAGGGCGCGATAAACCTCGTCCCACTGTACCAGGCCGGTGCCGGGGATGCCGCGGTCGTTCTCGCAGGCGTGGAAATAGCCCAGGTAGTCGCCGGTGCTGACGATGGCGTCGTAAAAACTCTTCTCCTCGCGGATCATGTGGTAGGTATCCAGGTGCACCTTGACGTTGGGCTCACCCACGTCCCGGCAGAAGCGCACGGCGTCGGCGGCGGTGTTGAGGAAATGGGTCTCAAAGCGGTTGAGCACCTCCACCGTCAGTGTGATGTCCTGCTGGGCGGCGTGACGGGCTGCGGCGCGGAAATTGTGCACCGCCCATTCCCATTCGTCCTCGGTGCGCGCCCGGCCGGTGGTGTAGCCGGCGGCGCCAAAGGTCACACCGCCGATAATGGTGTTCCCGCCCGAAACGGCGTGGGCGGTGTCGATGCAGCGCTTGAAATAGGCCAGGCTCTGCTCGCGCACTACCGGATTTGGCGACAGGGCGTTGAACTCGGGCGTCAAAATGACGATAAAAGTGGCCTGCATATCGTTATCGGCCAGCGCCCGGCGCGTCTCGGCCACCGGGAAGCGGTCGGGATAGCGGATGTGCAGCTCGACGCCGTCGAAGCCCATAGATTTGGCCCGCTGAATCAAGCCGACCGTTTCGGCGGTGAACGTCTCGGTCCACAGCAGCAACTCCAACCCATATTTGAACGCAGCCATAGTCTCCTCCTCCTAATCGGTCTCTTGTTCGACCAGCTTGATGAAGCGCCGCAGGATGGCCTGGGCCGGGTCGTGGGGCGCCTCGACGGCCTGGGTGCCGGGCGGGATGAGAATGGTCGGCGCCGGCCGGATGTTCTTGCCCTTGAACTCGGGCAGCCATTGGCGTTGCGCCTCGAGCATCTCGGTGGCCATGGCGCGGATTTCCTTCAGGGTGCAGATGGCGCCGGTCAGCGGGTCCATGGCCATAGCGTGGACGATGGCCTCGGTGTCTCCCTCCAGCGCGGCCTGGGCGGTCAGCGTGTGCACGTTGACCTGGGTCTGGTTGAGGGCCGCGCATTGGGCCGGCAGATAGCCGACTGTGCTGGGGTGCAGACCGGTGTCGTCGGCGAAGGTGGGCACCTCGACGCAGCAGCCTTCGGGCAGGTTCTTGATGTAGCCGTCGTTGCGCACGTTGCCCATGAAGCGGAACGGCTCGCCGGTGACCATGGCCTCCATGATGTAGCTGCAGTACTCGACGCTGCGGCCCTCGAGCAGGGTCGACTCGTACTCCAGCGGGTTGTGTTCGGCATACTTTTCGGCCACGGCGTTGCACCAGGCGTAGTAGGCGCCGGTTTCACCGCCGAAGCCGGGCTCGTCGCAGTATAGGTCCCTGGCGGCCTGGGTCTTGCGGAACCAGGGCACGTACTCGCTGGTGTGGCCGGTGGTCTCGGTCATAAAATAGCCGAAATGGCGGAAGAGCTCGGCGCGCACCTTGTCGGCCTTGTAATATTCGGGCTGTTCCAGCACCCGGCGCAGACGGGGGTAGAGGTCCTGGCCGTCGCGCTCCAGGCGCAGGAACCAGTCGAGGTGGTTGGTGCCGCCGCAGGTGTAGGTGATCTCCTCCTTGGGTATCCCCAGCCAGGTGGCCATTTCCTGCAGCGTGGTCTGCACGCCGTGGCACAGCCCAACGAAAGCCACGTCGCTGGCATGGCCCAGCGCCAGGCAGTTGATGGCCATGGGGTTGGAGTATTGCAGCATCAAGGCGCCCGGTCTGGACAGCTCTTGCATATCACGGGCGATGTCGACCAGCACCGGGATGGTGCGCAGCCCGCGGAAGATGCCGCCCGGCCCCAAGGTGTCTCCGACGCACTGGTCGACGCCGTACTTGAGCGGTATCTGGTAGTCGATGCCGAAGGCTTCCACGCCGCCCACCTGGATCATGACAACCACAAAATCGGCGTCTCTCAGCGCTTCGCGTCGGTCGAGAGTGGCCCACACGCTGCCCTCCAGGCCGTTGTCCTTCAGCATGCGCTTGCCGAAGTCCTCCATCGCCGCCAGTTTCGGCCAGGTGCGGCTCATCAAGGCGAACTCGCTGCCGGCCAAAGCCGGCGTGGCC
Source organism: uncultured Anaerolineales bacterium (assembly GCA_964529945.1). Taxonomy (GTDB): domain Bacteria; phylum Chloroflexota; class Anaerolineae; order 4572-78; family NAK82; genus CAZHBM01. The sequence goes on from CAZHBM010000241.1 coordinate 4,574, forward strand.
ATGATGTCGCCCATCAATAGCTTGCAGAAGACGACACTACCGGCGCCGATCATTGCTACTTTTTTGCCCATTGTCTGCCCTCCTCGTGGTGTGGAATTTGTGGGGATATGATGACGTTTTCAGTATACCACAATTTGCCGGCCGGAGGTGAAAGGGCCAGTCCGGGCCAATTTGGGTGAGTGTTCGTGTGAGTTGACATAACCAACCGAGGGACCGCGTTTGACGGCCGGAGAGATCGGGCGCAAAATGGGGGCGGTGAAGGGTTCCGCGTAACGGTACAATGTGTTGGAGGAGAACAAAAAGATGAGAATCGGAAGACCTACCTTTTGGTTACGGCTGCTGAGGCCGGCCTGGTCCAGACTGCCGGCGCCGAGTAGGGGGTTGCGGCTGAAGACCGGCCTGCGGGCCGGCTGCACCTGTGTTGACGGCTGCAGCGACTGCATCAACCCCAAGGTCACCGCCTACTGTCAGGAGCGATGCGTAAAAGAAGCCGGCCTCTGAACGCCGGCAGGTTTCCGGCCTGGATTTTGTATCCCCCCGGTCAGGGCCGAGGCCGGTCAGCCCGGCTCGTCACCCCGGCCGATCAAAGGCGTCTCGTTTTCGGCCAGTCTCCCGGCCGGACCGAATCTCAACCGCTTTTCCAGGTTAGGACGGAACGTCTCCACCCGCGCCAGCGCCAGCTCCCCGGCGGTAAACAGATCGAACACAACCAACATAATCAACAAGAAGGGTGACAGGACCAGTCCCAGGCCGAGCAGGAACACGTTCTTGTAGGCGGCCGCCTGCACAAACACGGGATCGGCGTACTTCTCGCCCCGTTCGCGTTGCGGCAGCAGCAGCTTGTAGTAGGTGTAGCGCGGCAGATAGGACAGGGCGCAGGCCAGGCTGAAGGCTGCGTACACGCCGATGGCGTAGCCGGCCAGGTGATCGACGAAAAAGACGCCGAAAACCCAGCCTTTGAGCAGGTTGAGCGTGAAGTAGGTGAGCAGCCGGTGGCGCGGCGCCAGCCGGTTGTGGGTGGTGAAGACAACGGCCGTCAGGCCCAGCACGGCCGCCAGGCCGGCAAGCGCCGGCCACGGGGCGACAAGCGCCAGCAGCAGCCACAGCCCGGCGAAGTAGATGACCTTCAGCTTCTGGAAGGCCGGCACCGAGGTCACCAGGGCCTGGGTCGACCGCAGGGTGGGATTGCTCTCCAGCCGCACGGCGCGATGGTCGTTCTCGAAGCAGAACCAATCGTACAGGTCCATATAAACGGCCAGGGCCAGCAGCAGGCTGACGGCCGTCTGCAGATGATGGACCGTGCCGGTTGAATCGGCGCCGCCCAGCAGCAGGATCAGGACCAGGAACGGCACCCAGTTTCTGAGGAAGAAAAACAGGCGCTGGCGAGCGTTTCCAAAACGTGTGAACAGATAGTAAAAACCCGGCAAAGATACGACAATATCGCGGCGTGCCAACAGTAGCCCCCGTGCGGTTGTCTAATTTGGGAGGCGGCTCGGCGCCGGCTCCCGGTATTATTTGAAAATAACGATAGTCTGGGAATCTGCCCCGCTCGTGACGCGATGACCGCCTTGTTGACCGACCATCGGCGGTTAGGCTTGCCTGGGTGAGTGCGAGTTCTGTGTACACAAGTATACCAGCAATGCGCCGGCCTGCAAGTGGCCGAGGCTGTGTAGGGGGCTGGCATTGGCGCGACCGGACAGCGTCCCATTCGATGTATAGTTTCCCCAACCAGATAGCCCAATGCCCCCTGGCGAGGACTTCGCCTGACCCACAGG
>CAZHBM010000242.1:0-6347 GCA_964529945.1 uncultured Anaerolineales bacterium
GGCCCGGGTATTGGTGTCGGCCTATCCCTCTTTGGATGCCCTGGCGGCCGCCGGCGAAGAAGACCTGGAGCAGTTGGAGGGGATTGGTCCCATTCTAGCCCACAACGTGGTCGATTGGTTTGTCCGTCCCCGCCACCGCCAGCTGCTGGAAAAGTTGCGCCAGGCCGGTGTGCGTATGCAGGCCGACGTGGTCGAGCGATCGACCGGTGGTGGTGCGCTTCGGGGGTTGACCTTTGTCATTACCGGCATCTTGCCCACCATGACGCGCGAGGAAGCCAAAGCCTACATAGAGGCCCATGGCGGCAAAGTGGCTTCATCCGTGTCCGGCAGGACGGACTACCTGTTAATGGGCGAGAATCCCGGCAGCAAGGCGACCAAAGCGCGCGATCTGGGGATCGAAATAATCGATGAAGCGGCACTGCGACAGCTGGCCGGCGATTAGCGCTTGCTGCAAAAGCATTTGTGGTGACTGTTAGCGGGCAGATGCCCGGGAGGAACTGGCTATGAAGCTCTACTTTTTGCGTCACGGTCGCGCCGATCGCAGCCAATGGAGAGGGGGCGACGATTTTGACCGGCCGCTGACTAAAGACGGCAAAAACCGTATCGCGCGGACCGCCGATGTGATCGCCGATCTCAACCTCGGATTGGATATCATTGTCACCAGCCCCCTCGTGCGTGCCTTCCAGACGGCCGAGATTGTTGCCAAGAACCTGGGTATGACCGAGCGCTTGGTCACCGACGAGCGGCTTGGCCCCGGTTTCCATATCGAAAATCTGTCAGATATTCTTCTGGAGCAACCCCAGGCGGCCAGCATTCTGTTGGTTGGGCACGAGCCGGATTTCAGCACGATGATAAGTGATCTTATCGGCGGCGGGCGGGTGGTATGTAAGAAAGGCAGCCTGGCTCGGGTGGATTTGAACTCATCAGCCGTCTTGTCGGGTCAATTGGTGTGGTTGATGCCTCCCAAAGCCTTTGTCGTGTGATTTTCTCTTGCCAGTGACGCTGCCGGCCGTCTCACGAGACCTACCTGCGATTGATTTTATGCTCAGACCTGCTATAATCCTGGATAACACTTGGCCGGTGCGCGGTTGGAGTGCGCTAAGCAGTGCCTGGTTGGACGTTGACGTGATTATCAGTCTGCTGAGGTCTCGTCCTGGAGGACGTTTGCCGGACCGGTAAAAGGGAACAACAACCATTCTTGGTTGTTGTGGTACCGGAAAGACAATCAGGCTATGCAAATCAGCGTGGGTGACACCCAGGCCGACGAAGAAGGAGATGAATGTGAGTTACGATTGGAATGATGATCCTCGCCAAAACGAAGACGTCTATAGCGAGCCGTATTACGAAGGTCAGTACGACGACCAAGGCTACGAGGTCCAGCCCTACGACGACTATGTCTACATGGACGAACCGCCTCCCAGCCGGTCGCCTTTTCTGTTGACTGTCGTACTCATTGTAGGTGTGGTAGCTTGTTCCTGTTTGAGTTGCCTGGTCGGCGTTGGATTAGGTCTTGTCGGCTGGGAAGAGCTCAACTATACACCCTCGGCTGCTGCCAGCAGCCAATTGCCTTCCGATGACGCGGCTCAGCAGTCATTCGGAGTGACCTACCAACCCTCTGACGTGGTTGCCGCGTTCCGTCAGGCCGGCCTGGAATGCGAGAGTCCCGAACCAACAACGCCGGATGCCTCATTGCCCTTCAACCCTGCTTCCAGTATTCGTTTTGTCATCCCGGCACTCAGCCCGGACTATACCGCGCGCATTTACAGCTTCGACAGTCCGCGGCAATTGGATGCTGCCCGGGCTTATTTCGAAGACCGCATCCAGGCGGATTTGGCATACTTTTCCTGGGTATTTGTCAAGGATAACATTCTGGTTGACATCAGCGGGGACCTGCCCGATGATTGGGCCAGCAATTACGAAGCGGCTTTGATGGGAATGAGTTGAGTGGTGGCGCTCGACGCAGCAACATAATCTGTTATCGTCGAATCGTGGACCTGAGCCACGTCATCGATCCTACTATCCCTCTCTGGCCAGGTGATCCGGCGGTATGCTTCGACGTAGTGGCAACGCTGCCGGATCAAGGCTATTTTTTACGCCAATTGACCATTGGCGAGCATAGTGCCACTCACATGAATGCGCCTGCCGGTTTTTTCCGCGACGGGGCCCCCATCGACTCCTATCTGAGCGCCCATCTCGTTCTGCCGGCTGTCGTATTCGATGTCACCCAAGCAGCACAGATGGATGCCGATTATCTGTTGTCGCCGGCCGACCTGGCCGCCTGGGAGGTCCAATATGGGCCGGTGCCGGCCGGTGCGCTGGTTTTGTTACGCACTGGCTGGGACAGATACTGGCACCAGGCGTTTGCCTTTCTGGGTCAGGACGATTCGGGAGGATTGCATTTTCCCGGGTTTGGTCGTTCGGCAGTGCAGTTCCTGTTACAGGAACGTGGCATTGCCGGTGTGGGCATCGATACCCACGGCGTGGATGGCGGCCAGGATACCCAATTGCACATCAATCGTATGGTGTTGGACCGGCAAGGTGTTGTGCTCGAGAACTTGAACAATTTGGCTCAATTGCCCTCATTGGGGGCCACGCTCGTTATTGGACTGTTACGCCTGCGTGGAGGATCCGGGTCGCCGGTTTCGGTATTGGCATTCATTCCCTGATGCCGGAGGACCGTTAGGGCGAATTGATCTACAAGTGTCCTGTTTTAGCGCAAGCGCCGGTGCTTAGCCGGTGTAGGTCTCGATGAGTTTTTGTAGAGGGCTGCGCCCGCCGTTGCTTGACGCCGGCGGCGGCCGGCGCGGCGGTGGTGAAAGCCGCTCACAGCCGGTAAGACGGCGGCGACAAAAACCCCTATTGCCGACAGCCGTGCCAGGGGAGTTAAGTATATGCCAGACGAGGACAACCTTTACCAGGACTTGCTCGAGGAAATCTCCATCCTGCGGCGACGATTGGCTGAGCTGGAGGTCTCCCGTTCAGCCGACGACCTGACCCGGCGCAATCGCCAACTTGAATTGCTCAATCGCGCCAGCCAGACGCTGGTATCTACCCTGGATCTGGACCAGGTGTTGATCACCGTGTTGGAAGAGGTGCGCAACGAGTTGGGTGCCGTCGCTTCGTCCATCTGGCTGCTGGATCTGGAAAGTGGGGAACTGGTCTGCCGGCACGCTACCGGCCCCAAAAGCGAGGCGGTTGTGGGTTGGCGCTTGGCACCCGGCCAGGGGATTGCCGGCCAGGCAGCCATCCAGGGGGCCAGCATTGTGGTCTCCGACGCGGCTGGGGATCAACAGCATTTTCGCGGTGTGGATCAAACAACCGGCCTACGCAGTCGCTCCATCTTGAGCGTGCCACTGCGCGTGCGCGAAGACGTCATCGGCGTCGTTCAGGTACTCGATTCTCAGCCCAATCGTTTCGGCGGCCAAGACCTGCAACTGGTGGAGTCGCTGGCGACTACCGCTTCCCTGACCATCCAGTTGGCGCGGCTTTACGAGCAAGCCAATCGGCTGCGTGCATTCAACCAAACCATCGTCCAGAGTATGATGGAAGGCATCCTGCTCGAGGACACCTCCGGTCACGTGCGCTTTGCCAACCCCGAGGCTGCCCGGCTACTAGGTTACGACGTGGCCGAACTAATCGGCCTCCACTGGCGCGATATTGTCGCGCCCACCAACTGGCCGAGTGTCGAACGTGCCCTCGCCGAATTGCCAGATGTCGTATACGCCCGTCTTGAGAGCCGGTTGATTACCAAATCGGGTGAGATTCTCACTGCGCTCATCGGCATTCGTTCGTTGCAGGGCGACATCTCTTCGCTCTTGCCTCAGAAGGTGCCGGCTGGCCAGGCCGGCAACCTGATCGTGTTCACCGACATATCCAACCGCGTCAAAGCTGAAGATGCTTTGCGGGCCAGCGAACGTCGCTACCGCCAGTTGGCCGAGGAAAAAGCAGTGCTGTTGGACCAGGCGCGCCAGGCTGCTGAAACGAAAGCCACATTGCTCAACGAGGTCAATCACCGCGTCAAGAACAACTTGACAGCCATCATTGGCTTGCTGTATGCCCAGCAACGCCACCCGAATCTGAGTGATAATCCTGCCTTTACATCAGCTATGAAAGACCTGGCAATCCGCATCCAAGGTTTGGCCACGGTACACAGCATGTTGTCGGTTTCCGGGTGGAAGCCGCTACGCTTGAGTGATTTAGCCGAACAGATTGTGGGTGCTGCCTTGCCTACCCTGTCGCAGGAAAAGCAACTCGCGGTCACCATCACCCCGTCACCTGTGCGCGTATCGCCCGATCAGGCACACAATTTAGCGCTGGTCATCAACGAACTGGCTACCAACGTCATCAAACACGCTATGGCCGGCCGTGATTCCGGTCAAATTCATATCGACATTGCCGCTGAAGACGATAACATCATCCAATTTGAGTTCCGTGATGATGGCCCGGGTTCTTCGGGATCGTCGCCGAGCTTGGATCAACAGACGGTGGGCCTGTATTTGGTACAGAATATTGTCAGTCAGGGCTTGCACGGAAACCTATCACTACGCCAAGATAAGGGACTGAAGGTTGTGATCCGATTTCCACGTGAGGACGTTGGCCAAGGACTGGCCGGGGAATAGGTCCAATGTGCGCCGATTTTCAGGATGGGACAGGTTCTCAATGGCGCCATCTTTTCGATTCACTGGATGCGGCCATGATGGTAGTTGCAGGTGATCGTGTCGTTCGCTTCGTCAACCAGGCCGCCGCCGCACTATTGGACCAGCCGGTGGATGGGTTGGAGGGCCGTGCCTGCCCTTTCGATCTGCAAGCGGTAAAAGAAAGCCCGCGTTACGTTGTCGCCGGCGGTGGAAGCAACCAGATATGCACTGCCCAGGTGACCGCAATCGAGTGGGCCGGAGAAAACGTTGACTTGGTGCTGCTGCAACCCGCTGAGGATCACGGTATCTATCAGACGATCGTTGACAGCCTCGAAGAAGGCGTGGCGCTGGAAGATGAAAACGGCCGCTTCGTTTTCGTCAATCCGGCCTTGTGTCGCCTGCTGAGTTATTCACCATCTGAATTGATCGGGCAACACTGGCGACACATTGTGGCTCTTGACTCTCTTCCCCTGACCGAGGCCGAGTCGGCTAAGCGATTGCAGGGTATCGCCAGCCGTTACGAAAACGTGCTTCTGACTCGCCACGGCGAACGCGTACCGGTGATATGCAGCAGCCGGCCGCTGTTCACCAGTTCGGCCGACGCCGCATCTGCGGTCGGAGTGTGTGGCGGTGGCGACGTGCGGTCGAGTAATGAAGACGCGCCGTGCCGGTTGACCGGTGTGCTCACCGTCCTGACCGACATTCGCCGCCAGAAACACTCCGAGGAGGCGTTGCGAGCCAGCCAGACGCGATTCCAGGCCATTTTCGACAATGCGCTCGATTCCATCTTCATCAAGGATCAACACTTCTGCTATCGCGCGGTCAACCCCGCTATGGAGCGTCTCCTGGGTTTGCCGGCGTCGGAACTGATTGGCCTTAGCGATGCGATGGTGTTTTCCGAAGCGGTTGTCCACGGCACCAGCCAGTCCGACCGGCGCGTACTGGCCGGCGAGGTGGTTGAAGAGACTGAGACAAGGTCCATGAAAGGGGTGGACCGTATTTTTCACGTGATCAAAACGCCTATGCGCGACCAGTCGGGTGAGATCGTCGGCCTGTGTGGCATTGCCCGCGACGTCACCGAACGGTCTCAAACCGAACTAGCCATCCGGCAGAGTGAGGAGAAACTACGCAGTATCGTCGAACAGGCCAGCGATGGCATCGTCTTGACGGATGCTAACGGGCATGTGGTCGAGTGGAATCGTGCAGCCGAGCGTATTACAGGTTTCAGCCGCGCCGAAATAGTGGGGCAACATTATTGGGATGTCCAATACCGGGTAACTGATCCCGCAATGCGAACAGCTGACCGGTATCGGCACTATTTCCGCGCTGCGCAGGCGATTCTCCAAGACCTAAGTAGCGTCAGGACGAGTCAACTGATGGAAGATACCATCCGGACAGCCCGTGGCGAACGTCGAGTGATTCAGGTGATCATTTTTCCCATTTGCGCCGGGGGTGAATTTATGCTGGGAGCTGTTTTTCGTGACATTACCCAGCAAAAGCGCGCTCAGCGGGAAATCGATCGCCGTGGCGAGCAGTTGGATACACTGCGCCGTTTGGGGATGGAACTGACTTCGCAGTTGAATTTGGATGAGTTGCTGCAGTCCATCGTCAGCCGGGCCGTTCACTTGCTGGACGGTAACCAGGGATTGCTGGCTCTCTACCATTCTGACCGAGACGTGCTAGAATGCGTGGTGGCCGATAGCCCCTTTC
>CAZHBM010000243.1:0-6344 GCA_964529945.1 uncultured Anaerolineales bacterium
CCCAACCAAGCGCCCTGACCGTCTCCAATTGTTGAAGTAGAGCTTCCTTGGAAGTGACCGTGAAGGGGGTAAAGGGCCGCATTTGCACCTTCCCTAAATACTCATCCAATTCAGAGGGGGACAGATAAGCCAGCAACGTTTTGCCCAAGGAGGTGCAATATGCTTGCTGGCGCCGTCCCAACGTGTGAGGCGAAAGCCAGTTGCTCGCATCAGGACCGGCAATGCTCTTCTGATAGACGATTTCGGTGCCATCGAGAATGGCCACGTGAAAAGCCATGTCGGGGTATCGCTGGGCCAGGCGTATCAGGTGCGCCTGTGCGAGGCGATCAATCGGAGAGTGGCGCAAGTAACTAAGTCCCAACTCGAGAGATTTGGTGCCTAAGCGGTAAGTCCCCTCAGTTGAGCCGGTAGCCAGCATGCCGAGGTCGGTCAAAGTGGCCATGAGGCGGTGGGCAACGCTCTTGTGGATGCCCACCCGCTTGGCCACATCCGCCACACCAAGCTCGACATCTGAACCGATAAACTGATCCAGAACTTCCACAGCGCGCGCCACCGTGCTCAGGAAGTAATAGGGCTTCTGATCGGTATCAGACATGGGCATCCTCCCCCTCCGGAGAACACTGTCTCTATATACGAGACGATATCTCTATATAAGACATTATATCATCAAATATGGGTTTTGTCAACCGGATATTGACGTAAGGAGTCAACTCTTGGAGTCATGATCCGACAGGCGACCTGCTCGAACGGGGGTTGGACGCGGGTCCGAGTACGTGACCTTACCTTGCCGCCATGACTCGAGATGCGAATGTGTCCCCGGAGCTTTGCCTCTCGCCAAAAGGCTTCTCGCCCAGTGTCCGAATTTGTCGAGGTTTGGCACAATGCACGATGGTCACGCTCTCGGCTATTTGAGTCCGGAAAGCCCCCTAGCGACAGCCCAGCCTGCGCTTAAACTCTATCCATCAACAAATAAGCCAGATCACAACACACAACTGGGAGGCAGGTTTATGAAAACCGGAGCCACAAGCTGGAATCTCGACACCCTATCGGAAGAGGCAGCCCAACGCATTCATCAGGCTTCACTGTCCCTGCGGGAAGACCCAGGCATATTCGGCGAGTCCGACCTATTCCTGGACATTTTCCAATGCGGCGGCGCCAGCGTGGATCGCGACTCGCGTGTCATTCGTCTGTCGCCGGATATGGTCGAGGCGGCCATTGAGTCCGCCCCGCGTTCGTTTGTGCTGCACGGCCGGCACGATCCCGACATGGACCTGTTGATCGAACCCGGCCATGTGGTTTACGGGATCGGCGGTACCTCTGAGCCGCCCATCTGGGATTACAACCTGATGAAATCCCGCCGCCCCGGCAGCCACCGGCGCGAGCTGTCCCGCACCAACAACGCGTCCTCCGCAAACCAAGACTGTGCGCCTTTCCCCCACTTCGCCCGGGGGAAAGGCCAGACTCGGGGAGCAAGCTAATTGGCCCACGTTGTGATGAAGACGTAGCGCGGCGGCTGGTCGATTATCTATGGCCAGCCATAGATAATCGTATCGTAAACAGAACACCGATCGGTACCCAGTGCAAGGAGAATTGTGTAGGCTCAGTCTGCTAGCCTGTCTTCCCACGGAAGAAAGAGCGTGACGGCGACCACGAAGCTCAACACCTTCGACACTGCGTTGAGGCCGATAGGTAGCGCGGAGAGCGGATAGGAGAAGCCAAACATGGCCCAGATGGCGAACACGAAGAACATGCCTGCCAGGGAAAACAATGTATATCGCGAGATTCTGGTCACCGGCGACACTGTCAGCAGTGCGAAGCTCGAAATCTCAAGCAGGAACAACGGCAGAAAGAAGAGCAACGTGAATTGCACTGCTGGCGCCGGCGGGAAAGTCCTCCAGGCCACGATCAAATCGAATGGGAGCTCGAAGATCATGGGCGCCGCGATAGTGCCGACAATGGCGCTTCCCAACGCAATCTTGAACCCGCGACGCCTGGTCATGTAGGCGATAGCCACGAGGGAGATCAGTCCGCACAGAAAAGAAACCGGACTGATGGGGTTACTGGGAGTGTCGATGGTCCCAACTTGTTGGGTCAGGGTTGTCATGTAGGTGACGATAGCTGTCAAAAAGGTGGCCAGCGCGAGCCACCATATCACCACCAGGAAGGCACTGACAACCTTGCCTGGTTGGCTGACCCCAACAGGCCGTCGCATCCTGGTTCCCAGAAATGCCAACCCACCGCTGATGACGATGAGCACGACGACCAATACCAGAGCTTCGGTGCCGGAGTAGGGACGCCAGGTACCATTCTGATACATGACGGACCTCCTTTCGCCATTTCCTCATCAGAAGGATGCTTGGGTACCGCCTCGGCTGCGGTGATCCCCCTGTGCACCAGGTTGCAGTTTGCTGGGCCGCTCTGGTGGCTGGCTGCCGTTGGAAAACATGGCTCATGGTTTCGCTGATTCGTGGCTGCCTGGGCCTATCGTACACGATAATGGTCGTAGGGGCAACCACCCGCGTTAAATCAAAAGATAACATTACCGAAAGGCGACACTCCAATCAAATGAAAATGTGACCCGGGCATCCACTCCTTTCGGTAGAATTGAGGGAAGGTTGAAGATTTCAAGGACACCTTCGGTGACCCCCGGGACGGCACAGGGCAAGGTGAAGATGAGTTAATACGTCCAGTGTCCGAATTTGTCGAGGTTTGGTACAATGCACGATGGTCACGCTCTCGGTTATTGAGTCCGGAAAGCCTCGAACGACAGCCTAGCCTGCGCTTAAATTCTGTCCATCAACAAAAAAGCCACGTCACAACATACAATGAGGAGGCAGGTTCATGAAAACCGGAGCAACAAGCTGGAATCTCGACACCCTATCGGAAGAGGCAGCCCAACGCGTTCACCAGGCGGCGCTGGCTTTGCTGGAAGACCCCGGCATATTCAGCGAGTCTGACTTATTCCTGGACATTTTCCAACAGGGAGGCGCGAGCGTGGACCGCGACTCGCGTATCATTCGTCTGCCGCCGGACATGGTCGAGGCGGCGGTTGAGTCCGCCCCGCGCTCGTTTGTGCTGCACGGCCGGCACGACCCCGACATGGACCTGTTGATCGAACCCGGCCGGGTGTATTACGGGATGGGCGGCACCTCTGAGCCGCACATCTGGGATTACGACCTGATGAAACCGCGCCATCCCACCAAGGCGGACATGGTCAACAGCACCCGTATTGGCCAGGCGCTGCCCAACATCGACGTGGTCCAGGGCTTATGCATGTCCGGCGACAAGCAGCCGCCGGAGGTCATCTTCTATCACGATTACGATGCCGTCCTGCGTAATACCACCAAACCAACCGTGATAAGCCTGCTTGACCGGCCATTCACCGCCCATTGCCTGGAAATCGTGGCCGCCGCGTCGGGAGGCGAAGACGAATTGCGCCAACGCCCCAGCATTATGGCTATGTTGACACCGGTCACCCCCCTGAAGATCGGCATCATCAACGAGGGGTTGATTGACGCGGTGGCGGCCGGGGTGCCCATCCTCTATTCACCGGGGGCCATGATGGGCGCGACCGGGCCGGCCACCGTAGCCGGAACGCTGGCGCTGGTCATAGCCGAACAGCTTTTTGGCATTGTGTTGACTCAACTCCTCAAGCCCGGCGCGCCCGTAGTTCTCAAGCCCGACACCAACGTGTTTGACATGCGAGCCACCGAATGCACCTACGGCAGCCCGGAGCAAACTCTGGGCAAGATGGCCATGGTTCAGATGGCGCGTCTTTACGATCTGCCCACGTGGGGCATAGGCGGTGGTGTGGAGGCCAAGGTGCCGGACGCCGAGGCGGCCGCCGAGGCCATGATGAACATGTTACTGGTGGCCCAGGCGGGAATGACGGTCGGACAGAGCCTGGGAACCCTGGCCTGGGGCCTGTATGGCTCACAGGAAATGGTAGTCATCTGCGATCAGATAGCTGACCTGGTCAAGCGCATCCTGGACGGGGTGACCGTCAGTGATGAAACATTGGCTGTGGACGTGATCAGAGAGGTGGGACACGGCGGCACTTTCCTGCCCCACGAGCACACGGCCAGGCATTTCCGCCAGGAATTGTTCTTCCCTCGCCTGTTCCGGCGCCAGACGATCGACCAATGGCTGCGGAGTGGCGCCCATATGATCCACGAAGTCGCTCACCAGCGCGTCGAGGAGATTCTGCAGAAGGCCGGGCCGGTGGAGCTGCCCCCAGGTGCGGACGGAGAAATGGAGCGTGCGCTGCACAAGGCGGTGAAGGAGACGCTGGCAGCAGCCGGTAAGCACTAGCCCCGGAAGGCTCCGGCCACGTGTCAGGACAGTCTCGGGAGCCCGGCTCCGGGCTCCCGCGCGAAAATACGTTGCGTCCGAAATTTGTAGACGTACCTGGAGGGCAAGGAAATGGATAACAAACTGCTGATCACCGTTGCGCCCAGTATCCCGGTCGATGTGGCCAGGAGTATTCCCGGCCTGGATACGTCACCCCAGGGCATCGCCGACGAAGTGGTGCGGGCATGCAACGCCGGCGCCAGCATCGTACACCTGCACGTTTGGGACGAACAGGGGCGCCCCACCACCGAGCTGGCGGCCTTTGAGCGCACGCTAAGCCTCATCCGCCAGCGCTGTGACATCATCATCGAGGGCTCCACCGGCGGCACCCACGACTCGAGTATGGAGGGGCGGGCGGTCGCCTTACAGGCCGACGTCGAGATGGCCACGCTAAACACGGGAACGGTCAACTGGGGCAGAGGGGTCTATCGCAACACGCCCGACGACATCGATTACTGGGCGCAGGAAATGCGCCGCCGCCACATCAAGCCCGATTTAGCCGCGTTTGAGGTGGGCATGATCGCCAACAGCCTGGAACTGGTGGACAAAGGCTGGGTCAAGCCGCCGCTCTTCTACACCTTCATTCTTGGCCAGCAGGGCGCGATGCCGGCCAGCGCCAGGAATCTGCTGTTTTTGAGTGAGGCGCTTCCCGCCGGTTCTTTGTGGTGTGCCACCGGACACGGCGGCCACGATTTGTGGGTGTCGTCCCTGGCCATTAGTCTGGGGGGACACGTCCGGGCCGGGTTTGAGGACAATCCCTACTACCGGCCGGGCGAGCTGGCTCAAAGCAACGCCCAACTGGTTGAGCGCCTGGTGCGCATCGCCCGGGAAATCGGGCGCAGTATTGCCACACCGACCGAAGCCCGGGAGATGCTGGGGCTGAATCAGGATTAGTCCAATAGTGGAGATGGCAACCATCACCTATTGGTGGAATGCATCGATATGCTCATAAGGAAAGGATGTCGCACATGCCAAACGCACAGAATGACTACCTGGCCGACTTTTTGACTGAAGACTTGGGCTGGTTCGAGAGCCAGCAGGTCGGCGACTTACCCTCAGACAACTGGCGCTACGTGGTCGACAGCCAGGGACGGACGGGCATCCTGTACATCGTGCTGCGCCATATCGAATATGACCACAGCGAGATATTGGCCATACCCAACGAGCCGGACGCCCTGGCCCGGCTGGCCGAATATCACCAGAAGTTGCCGCCGCCCAGGATAGGCCCATTCCTGGCCCTGGCCCACGTTTCGGGCCGGATACCCAAAATCGCCGTCCGCAAGGTGCAGATATGGAACATCGCCGATAAGATCGGCACCGGCGCTCGTAGCCTGAACATCGACGAGCTGGGTGAACCGGACCTCAGATATCCCCGCGTCCGTAGGCAGGCATGACTCGACACAAGCGCGGGGAGACCAAGGCCCCTGTGGGGCGAGATGCTTGGTCCGGCGCTTAGCCTTGAGGGGGCACACGACCAATTTTAAGCCGCGGGCGGTCGTCGATTTGTGCCTGCACAGCGCCATAAGGCACAGGGCCAAAGTCAGTCGCTCGACCGAAGCTCCTCGCGGTAGAGCCAGTTGACCGCGAACAGGGCGCCTACCAGGAACACCGGACCGCCGATGATCAGGTAAGTGAGCAAATCGAACTTCCCCCAGGCTACAACCACGTAGGCTATCCCAAGGCCGACAAACAGGATCGCGCCAACCCACTCCCAGCGCCATGCGATGGCCAGCGCAATCAGAATGATGCCGGTTGGGATCAGGTGTATGAGTAAGGCCAACATCGTCTCCCAGAAGCCGTACCCCAGATCGAACACATCCAGCGCCAGGAGACTGATGAACACAGCAAACAGAAGGCACACGATCCTGGGCATCCAGAACAGCACCCGTTTCACCGGCTTCTTCATAAAGCACCCCCTCCAGGCACCCATCCGCCCATCTGGCCACCCCATCTCAAAGCGTGAACCGGTTTGTGGCCACACTCCTCGATCTCGA
>CAZHBM010000244.1:0-6338 GCA_964529945.1 uncultured Anaerolineales bacterium
CGAACACCACCGCCGGTACTGTCGAGATGGGCGACTCTCCCTCAATACACACATTCGCTGTGCATTGACAAATGTATGTATTATGTATATTATAGGTAGAATAGATGGGACGAGTGATAGGCTAACAAACCTTCATCAAGCCCGTGGGGGATTGTTTGTCATCCCCACGCGGCCGGATCAATTCTTTCACCGAAGTCACTGTTTTGAGGGGAAGATTATGAAACACAAGTCGATCGTAGTGCTGGGACTGGTGGCCCTTCTATTGCTGGGGCAACACTTCTTCGCAGCCGGTGTGGCCCAGGCTGCTCTGCCGTCACGTGTGGTGGACCGGCACGACAAGGGCGAGCATCCCGGCCCTGTCGGCGCCTACATCGAAATGTTACCTTCCGAAGCAATGACTGCCGACTCGTGGAGTGTGGTGCAGTGGCAGGATTCAAGCGGCGGGTGGCACGACGTGGAAGGCTGGCAAACGAGCACGGCTGACGGCTCTCGCTGGTGGGTGGACGCCAAGGACTTCGGTACCGGCCCATTCCGCTGGGTGACCAAAGACGGCTGGGGCGGCTCGGTGCTTTTGTCCAGCCAGCCTTTCCAGTTGCCGATCACGGCCAACCAGACGCTTATGGTTTCCGTCGCGCCCGAAGCCTGACACCATCACCTGGCGGGTCTGTCAGGCGTCGGCCCACAAACCAATGGTTTCCCGCGCGGCGTCACGTCCCACCCCGAGCAATGGCCGCCGGTGCTGTGCGTCGTCAGGTGCGCCTGACGGGGCCGCTCACCTGGCGGATAAGCCCCCGTCGTCTCACCTGGGCGAAAACAGGCTAAAATCGAGCCGGCGCAGTCACATCAGTCAGGCGTCACGGCTACCGCTTCGATCTCGACGACCGCCCCCAATGGCAGGGCTGACACCTCAACCGCCGAACGGGCGGGGGGATCCGCCGGGAAAAACTGCCCATACACCCCGTTCATTGCCGCAAAGTCGTTGATGTCCGCCAGGAACACGGTCACCTTGACGACGTTGTCCATCGACGTCCCGGCGGCGTCAAGAACGGCCTGCAGATTATTCAATGCTTGGCGCGTTTGCGCCTCGACGCCCCCTTCAACCAGTTTCCCGCTCGCAGAGTCCAGCCCCACCTGGCCGGCCGTGTATACCAGATTGCCGGCACGTACAGCTTGCGAATAGGGGCCAAGGGCTGCCGGTGCCTGGTCGGTAGCGATTACGTCACGATCAGCTTGGGGTATCGCCTGGGCCGCCGTGACGTCTCCGATCAAAGGTCTCCGCCGGAGGTGTCCCCGTGTCCCAGGGTTGATGGTACACCATATGAAGCTGGACGTCACCCGGCGCAACGGCCACAAAATGGAACACGATCTGGCCGCCGGCCCCGATTGCGTCGCTGGAGGGCGTGAATTCGTAATCTCCCTGCTGCTCCAAAGCGCCGCCGGCGGTCAATTGCGGCTGCCACTCAAAACCGGTGGTCGGGTTGCCGTCCAGGGTCAGTTCCAGTACCTGACCAATGGACAGCTCGAGGCTGCCGCCGTTATCATTTTGGCCGGCAAACACCACCTGATCGGATTCAGTTCCCACGGACCCGGCGTGATATTCAACCAACGTCACGTCGGCCCCGGCCTCGGTCCCAAAATGTTGGTAGCTGTAACCGGTGATACCCAGCCCGGGCACGAAGGTGAGCTCCTGATGGTCACTCAGAGTCGCAAACTCGAGTGCGTATTGGTCAGGCTGCCCACCGGACGGAGCGCCGGCGACGGAGGTCAGATCGGCCGGCGTTTCGCCGCTCACCTTCCAGACGTACATGCCGTCTACTCGGGTAACCTGCATGGTCTCCCCAAACACTTCACCCACCTGAAGCGGAAAAACCAACATTAATTGACTGTCGTCGACCAGGCCAACCAGTTCATCGTTCTGGTCCTTCAGACGCTCCAACGTATCTGTACCGGTTTCGTAATACAGGCTGGGTCCCACCTGTATGATGACGTGGTCCACCGGTTGGTCTCCCTCTGCGTAGAAGGCCAGATCACTCGGCAATCCGTTGACCAGGTAACCGGTCACCTGCCCCTGCCGGACCACCTCTTTGACCTCCATCTTCCAGGTAATATCCTTCTGCACCGTCTGCCCATCCTGTGCCCACGTGACGTTGCCCTGGTAAGTCCAGTAAGCGCCTTGGGCCAGAGGAAAAGCCGTTTCACCAGACGGTGAAATCGGCGGTGATCCATCAGGCGATTGGGCAACGGCTGGCGCGGCCGCTTGAGGGGATACCGTCATAACCACCGCCATAATTGTAGCAACCACCGACGTCAACAACGTCTTCATAACGCCACCTCCAGAGAAACACTGTCCAGAAGAACGGGGAAACTGAACCTGCCATCTTACACGAATGGAACTGTTCAAAAATCTCGGTGTCGATGATAAACAAGAGATGGTCTGTTTGACACATCCTTAGCTGCCCGGTCAGATATCTATCGGGCTGTCCAATAGACTACATAATACATCTGGACAAGCCCGAAAGCCAACCAACCCAAGTCTCCACAACTGCACTATCTCTCCCAGGCAGGCGTCACGCCGTTTGACAAATAGGTGTATTGAGCTACCCTTCCTTTGTCTCACGTCTCACCGCCGGGTGAAGCAACCGGCTAATCCCGTCAGACCGTCACAGTCGAGAGGCGTCCGCTGATGACAAAACTGACCTGGCAGCAAGCACGTAGGCTTCGTCTGCGCGCGCAAAACCTTCTACCGGCGTCCGGTCAGCCGTCCGGGCCGGTCGATGCTGCTACCGCCGTCGCCGGGCTGCAGGCCCAAGACGCAAAGGCCTCGTTGTTATCGCTGCGCGCCCGCTGTGCACCAACGACTGCCGAAAACGTCGAGCACGCCCGCCTAGTCGACCGCTCCCTGGTTCGCACCTGGGTGATGCGTGGCACGCTGCACCTTCTGGCTACCGCCGACCTGGAATGGTTGCTGCCCTATCTGGCGCCGCGGTTCATCCGATCCGATTCGCGCCGCCGCCACCAGCTGGGTCTTGACGACGCTGTCCTCGACCGCGCCATGCCGGCGATTCACCAATTCCTCACCGAACTCGGACCGCAAACACGCGCCCAACTGGCCGCCAGATTGAGCGCAAAGAACATTCCGGTGGCGGGCCAGGCCATCGCCCACCTCGTCTACCTGGCCGGGCTGAAAGGCATTCTTTGCTTCGGGCCCAACCGGGGCAGCAAACCAACCTACGCTTCGCTCGCCGACTGGGCCACCATTGATGTGCACGCCATACTCGAAAACGCGCCCGCCAGGTTGGCGCTACGCCACCTGCGGGCCTTCGGTCCGGCCACGGCCAACGACCTGGCCAAGTGGGCCGGCATCCCCATCGGTGAGGCCCGAGCGGGACTGGAGATGGTCCGGGACCAACTGGTTGCCGTCGATATCGAAGATACACCGGCCTGGTTGCCCAAAGAACGCCTCTCCTGGATTGAGGCTTCGGATCGCGAGTCCCAATTCGTGAGGCTGCTGCCGATCTTCGACACGGTCCTACTGGGATACCAAAATCGGGATTGGATTCTGCCGCCGCAGTTGGCCGCGCATGTCGTGCCCGGCGGCGGGTGGGTGTTTCCGGCCGTTCTGGTTGATCGGGGCATCGCCGGCACCTGGAAAAGCGCCAAAACCAAGGGCGGCCTGAGGGTGGCGGTCACCCTTTTCCAGGATTTGACGGCGGCGGAGCGCTCCGGTATAAAACGGGAAGCCGAGAACATCGCCCGTTTCCTTGGTTTCGACTCCAACGTGGACCTGCAAATATCACCATAAACCAGCCGCAATGTGCCGCCGGCGCCGGATTGCGGCCGGGCACGGATATGATCGAAGGAGCTTGGAGTGGGACAAAACCCGTTCAACCTGGCACTCCGTTTTCTGCTCGAGCTGGTGGCTTTGTTTGCAGTCGGCTATTGGGGCTGGCACAGCGGAACTGGCGCCGGACGCTACCTGCTGGCAATCGGATTGCCCTTGATCGCCGCCGCTGTTTGGGCCGTCTTCCGCGTGCCAGGAGACGCCTCGGCCTCAGGCAATGCCCCGGTAGCTGTGCCGGGGTGGACGCGCCTGTTGTTAGAGCTGGCTCTGTTTGTCTGCGCCGCCTGGGGTTTGTTTGCAGCCGGCGCCCGGCTGCCAGCTTCAATCTTCGCTGTTGTCGTTGTGCTACACTACGCTCTATCCTACGACCGTATCGCCTGGCTGCTGCAACGGTGAATGATTGGCCGACAAGCAGGCTCGAGAGAGACCGCTCACTTTATGTATTGAGAGACGCATAGAACCGGCCACCAGCTCACGTGGGTTTTCTACCAAGAAAATGGGACACCCGCCAGGCAGTACGAAACATTGACCCTATGTGGACAGTATGGTATAATGGAACACGGAATTGGGCCGTACAGATTGTTGTTGCGACAATGTAGGCCGTAACGATGTCGCCCGGTGTTGGTCGAGATGATCTCGAGCACGGCTCGCAAATGACTGCTCGGTCAGCCTTTTAATGCGCCCCCCAGCGTGCCCGGGAAAAAAGATGCCCAATCCGTTCGCTCCTCCAACTGGGCAGTGTTCTTGTCTTTTCTATCTCGTTACCTCATTAAATAATTCAAACAGACCAACCATATAGTCGTAGTTAGACAAGAGGGTGGCAATCGCTTCGGTTTGCCGGCCGGCTTTTCCATGCTGGCGCCAACCGGTAAGCCTGCCGCCTCTGAGCCATTTGTCAGGAAGAGGGAATTATCATGGTCAGTCCATTAGCCGGCAAACCGGTAGACCCGGGGATGTTGGTCGACATTCCCAAACTCATTACCGCCTACTACGTCGAGAGGCCCGATCCTTCGGTCGCGGAGCAGCGCGTTTCGTTCGGCACGTCCGGACACCGCGGGTCCGCTTTCGACAAGGCCTTCAACGAGTGGCACATTCTGGCCATCAGCCAGGCCATCTGTGACTATCGCCGCCGGCAGAAGATCGACGGGCCGCTTTATCTCGGGGTAGACACGCACGCATTGTCCGAACCGGCCTTTGTCAGCGCCCTCGAGGTACTGGCCGCCAACGGCGTGGAGACGTTCATCGCCCAGAACGATGAATATACCCCCACGCCGGTCATTTCACACGCTATTTTGACCTACAACCGTGGTCGAAAGACGGGACTGGCCGACGGCATCGTCGTTACGCCTTCTCACAACCCACCTCACGACGGCGGCTTCAAATACAATCCTCCCAACGGTGGGCCGGCCCAGTCAGGCACCACGCAATGGATCCAATCGCGGGCCAACCAAATCCTGGAGGACAACCTGCGCGAGGTCAAGCGGCTTCCGTATGAGAAAGCTCTGGCGGCTTCCACCACTCATCGCCACAACTACCTGGACGGATATATCAATGACCTGGGCAATGTACTCGACCTGGATGCCGTCCGTGGTGCCGGCATCAGGCTGGGTGTTGATCCGCTGGGCGGCGCCGGCGTCCACTACTGGCAGCCGATTGCCGAGCGGTATGGGTTGAATCTGACCGTCGTCAACACAACCGTCGATCCAACCTTCCGCTTCATGACCGTCGACTGGGATGGGCAGGTGCGCATGGACCCTTCGTCACCCTATGCTATGCAATCTCTGATCAAACTCAAAGGCGATTTCGACATTGCATTTGCCTGCGACACCGACCACGACCGGCACGGTATTGTCACCAAGAGCGCCGGGCTGCTGCCACCCAACCACTACCTGTCGGTGGCCGTCTTCTATCTCTTCCAGCATCGATCGAAGTGGTCCAAGAAAGCAGCCGTCGGCAAGACGATTGTCAGCAGCGCCATGATCGACCGCGTCGCCGCCAAAGTCGGCCGCAAGGTCTATGAAGTGCCCGTCGGCTTCAAATGGTTTGTCGAGGGGTTGTTGGATGGGTCATTGGCCTTTGGTGGCGAAGAGAGCGCCGGCGCTTCGTTCGTGCGTCGCGACGGCAGCGTTTGGACGACAGACAAAGACGGAATCATCGCCGCCCTGCTGGCCGCCGAGATTACTGCCCACCTGCAGCGCGACCCGGGAGAAGTCTATGCCGAGCTGGAGACTGAGTTGGGCAAATCCGTTTACGATCGTCAGGAAGCGCCGGCGACGCCGGAACAGAAGAAAAAATTCGACCAATTGACGCCCGAGCATATCCGGCTGACCGACCTGGCCGGCGAGAAAATTCAGGCCATCCTTACCAAAGCGCCTGGTGACGGCGGCCCCATCGGCGGGGTCAAAGTGATTGCCGAAAACGGTTGGTTCGCCGCCCGTCCTTCGGGTACGGAAGATATCTACAAGATCTATGCCGAGAGTTTCCGCGGCAAGGGGCA
>CAZHBM010000245.1:0-6333 GCA_964529945.1 uncultured Anaerolineales bacterium
ACACTGGTAGCCAGAATCGCCGGCTGTGTATTGTAGGTATCGTTCAGTTCCGCTTCTGGTCCTTCAAAACAGAGACTCGACAACGAGAACCCGAGAACGTCATCAGTCTCTTCAAACGTCTTTCGGGCAATCGCATACGTCTCAGCGAGGTCCTTCCCCATCCCTACAAACTGGGATCCTTGTCCTGGAAAGACAAAAGCGGTTTTGTCAGTCATGAGTTATCCCCTCGTTTGGTTACCGGTAGTCATCGGACACAATTTGGCGTGCCCACCCAATGCTGGACACGCCGCCAGGGAAACGCAGTCGTCACGGACTCCCTTACTCCTCGCCGATCTCGATTACCTCGACCCCTTTGTAGGTACCACAATTGGGGCACACGTGGTGCGACAGTTTCAATTGATGGCATTGAGGACACTCAATCATATGTCCCTGGCGCACACGCAAATAGTGGGCCCGGCGTCGATCCCGCCGAACCTGGGATAATTTCCTCTTTGGCAAAGCACCCATTGTCTGCTAATACTCCTTTCAGTCGGTCTGTTTCGAAACCATCTCCAACAAGCCCGACCAACGCGCGTCGATTTCTTCTTCTTGGCAGGCGCAACTGCCATCGTTCAAGTTTTGACCACACAAAGGACAGAGTCCTCTGCAATCCAGACGGCACAGCGGTGAGGCCGGCAAATTGATCCACAGGTCCTGGCGGACAATTTCCGTCAGATCCAGGATGTGGTGTTCGTCTACCAAGTTGGCCGAATCCTGGTCCGGATCCAATGCTGCTGCCTCGCCTGTCACAAGGCTCACCATCGGCACAAACTCTTCTTCAACCTCAATCTGCACCGGTGCCTCAAATGGTTCAAGGCAACGACCACAGACCAGCTCGACGACTGTCTGAAACTGCCCGATAACCAGGATACCACTTCCGGCTCGGGTCAGTTGAACGTGACCCGTCAAAGGCGCCACCAGTTCAAGCTCCCCGTCCCAAGTGGGTATTTCAGCGTTTATATCGTATTCGCGGCGAGCTCCGGTCGGTTGCTTCAGTAATTGTGCAACATTAAACTGCAATGCCGGGACGACATTGCCTTTCAATTTTTCAGACATAGAGAAGTATTATAGGTCAGTCGGAGCCGTCTGTCAAAACAATGGCTGGCGGATAACCGCGAAATTGCGTTACGCCGGATGGTTATTTAGCTGCCTTCGGGCTTGGAAGCCTCCACCGGCGGGACGCCAGACCCTTCGCGGCCGGCTGCCCGGCGGCGACCATCTCGTGCGGCGGCCGAACGCTCAACTTGCTGGATGCCATTCCGGACGGTGGTGATCAGCCTGAGCAATTGCTCTTCCATCTCACTCAGGACATCCATCACGTACACATCCGCCTCGGCCTTAATCACATCCGCAGACTCGTTGGCCTGGACGATGATCTCGTCGGCCTTCTGTTGGGCCAGCTTGACGACCTCGTGGTCGGTCATCAAATTGTCCGTCTGCCGCTTAGCCGTGGAAACGATACGGTCGGCCTCTTCTTTGGCTTGTTCCATCAAGCGATCTCGTTCGGCAGCAAATCGCTTTGCCTGTTTCACCTCCTCCGGGATCGAGATGCGCATCTGATCAATCAGATCCAGCACCGCATCTTCTTCGATCACCAGATTTGAAGTAAACGGCAAGCGCCACCCTTTGCTTAACTGCGTCTCCAACCGGTCCAAGAGATGGAGGATATCTATGGTGATCACCCCTTTCCAAACATTATGTCATTATTATAAAAGCAACTCGAATTTCTGTCAACGGCCACGGGGGCCGGATTTGCCGACCAGAACAACCGGCTACGCGACCGGGTCCGTACTGCGTCCGGGGGCAACCCAATCCTGGTGGGCTACCGGTCGCCACACACCATCTTGTCCACATCCAACAGCCTCTCCAGCTCCGCAGTCGAGAGGTCAGTCTCCTCAATCACAATCTCTCGAATCGGACGGCATTCTTCAAAGGCACGCCTGGCAATCAACGTCGCCTTGTCGTACCCAATCACCGGGCCGAGGACGGTTACCAGAATTGGATTGTGCTCCACCTTGCCGCGCAGGCCGTCGATTTCCACGTCCATTCCGTCAATCGCCAAACGCCCCAACACGTCGGCTGCATTGCCCAGAATCAGGATGGATTGCAGAATATTGTGCGCGATCAGCGGCATCATAACGTTCAACTGAAAATTACCCTGTCCGTTGGCGATGGTCACGGCAACGTCATTGGCGATCACTTGAACGCAAACCATCATCACCGCCTCGCACACAACCGGGTTGATCTTACCGGGCATAATGCTCGAGCCGGGCTGCAGCGCCGGAAGGCGGATCTCGCCCAGGCCGGCATTTGGCCCGCTGTTCATCCACCGCAAGTCATTGGCGATCTTTTCCAGGCTGGAGGCGACTTGCTTCAGTTGGCCGCTCAGGGAGGTGAGCGCATCCAACGACGACTGGGCGGCGAAATGGTTGGGCGTCTCCACCCACGGCAATCCCGTTCGCTGGCTCAACTGTGACGCCATCAGCCGGCCAAAATCCGCCGGCGCGTTCAGTCCCGTTCCGACAGCGGTCCCTCCAATCGCCAGTTCGTACAGCGCCGGCAAGCATTTCTTTATGGCGTTAGAACCTTGGGCAATCTGGTGAGTCCAGCCCCCCATCTCCTGGCCCAACGTGAGCGGGGTTGCGTCCATCAGGTGGGTGCGACCGGTCTTGATCGTTCCCTGCCACTTCAGCGCCTGCCGGCGCAGGCTGGCCTCCAACCGGCCCAACCCAGGCGCGAGCACATCTCGCACCTGTTCGCCGGCACTGATGTGAATTGCAGACGGGATCACGTCATTCGACGACTGGCTCATATTGACGTGGTCGTTGGGATGCACGTCGAGCCGCACGCCACGGGCAGCCAATAATTGTCCTGCACGCGCTGCGACGACCTCGTTCATATTCATGTTGGTCGAGGTACCCGAACCTGTCTGGAAGATGTCCAGCGGGAACTGGTCGCTCCACCGGCCGTCGATGATCTCATCAGCCGCCGAACGTATGGCTGTTGCCCGTTCAGAGTCAAGCCGCCCCAACAGTTCGTTGACTGCCGAGGCGCACCATTTTATCTGCGCCAGAGCGCGAAGAAACGCGGAGGGGAAATGAATGCCACTAATGGGAAAGTTGTCTACTGCCCGCTGCGTCTGGGCGCCGTATAGAGCGTCCGCCGGCACACGTACATCACCCATTGAGTCGTATTCAAGCCGATATTCCGCCATGGCGACCGCCCACTTTATTCTGAGGATGAATCTGGAGGAGCGATGTTACCCCAAAATTATAACCCTGGCGGTCCGTTTAGACAATTCTCCATAAATGTGGCGATGTGTCCCATTTTCTTGGTAGAAAACCAGCAGAGCCAGCGGCCGGTTTTATCTCTTGGTATTACCTGATTCTACGCACTTCTCAAAACAATGTGTGCCCGGTCTCTCACGAGCCTGCTTGGCAGCCAAACCCTGGCTCGGTCCAATGTCTCCAACACAATACTTGAGGAAGGCGTATGTATACAAACCGTTGCGGAACTTGGGCGTTCAGCCACTCTCGTTGTATACTGACATATACACAGCCTGGAACCTGGAACCAACCACCCTTTCGCTTTTTGCCTGGCAACAAGGAGTGCAGATCAATGGAGAGTTCATCTCCCCTCTATCCACCGCGCGACGACCGGTCGGGAACCAGCCACACGTCACGAAAACAGGTTGTCGCCCTGGCGGGTGGTGTAGGTGGGGCCAAGATGGCCTGGGGATTGGCCCAGAATCTGAACGCCGATGAGTTGAGCATCATCGGTAATGTGGGAGACGATTTCGAGCACTTGGGACTGCACATCTCACCCGACCTCGATACGGTCATGTACACACTGGCCGGCATCGTCAATCCGGACACCGGTTGGGGAGTTAACGACGAAACCTGGTCGATGATGCGCATGCTCAATCGTTATGCGGCTCCTACCTGGTTCCAGTTGGGCGACCAGGATACCGCCACCCACCTGCTGCGCACGCACTGGCTCAGACAGGGGTTTCCTCTCACCTGGGTCACCGGCGAGCTATCCAAGCTCCTCGGCGTGCGCCACCGATTGCTGCCTGCCTGTGACGATCCTTTCCAAACGGTCATCCACAGCAGCGAAGGCGTTTTGTCATTCCAGGAGTGGTTCGTGGCCCGTCGCTGGCAACCGGTCGTCCAGCAAATCGAGTTCAAAGGCATCGAGTCGGCTCGGGCAACCACCGATGTCGTCAACGCGTTGCGCGATGCTGACGTCGTCATTTTGTGCCCCTCCAACCCTTACGTCAGCCTCGATCCAATACTGGCTCTGCCGGCCGTCCGCCGCATCCTGGCAGCCAGCACCGCCTTCAGGGTAGCCGTCAGTCCAATCGTCGGTGGTCGCGCCATCAAAGGTCCGGCCGCCAAGATGATGCACGAAATGGGACTTGAACCGTCGCCCCTGACAGTGGCCCATCACTTCAAGGACGTGCTGGATGCCTTCGTGCTTGACGAGGTGGATGCAGAGTGGCGGGAACAAATTTCCCAGGAGACCGGTCTGATCGCCCACGTGACTAACACGGTGATGCAGACGCTGGACGATCGCAGACAACTGGCTGCCGAAGTCCTCAACATGGTCACCGAATCGTCTTGAGTGCCGTCACGTTTTCTTCTCTCACCCAACGGAAAGGCTTTCTTGTCTGTCCATGACTCGTCTTCCGACGTACCAGAAGAATCAGATGACCTTGCCGTCGACATCACTGTCAGGCTTCACCTGCATCATACCGGCCAAGGCTCTCGATCAGTCGAAGACACGGTTGAGCCCAATCTTGTCTCTGGCCCAACGGGTGGACCTGTCTATTGCGCTGCTGTTACGAACGGTAGATGTGGCCCTATCCGTTTTCAGAAATGTAACCGTGGTATCCGGCGACGACCGTCTTTCGGACCCCATTAAGGCCAGGGGTGCCCGCTGGCTGAAAGAACGCCACCACGGTCTCAATAGCGCCCTCACGCTAGCCTGCTCCGACGCCGTTCAAAAGGGAACAACAGCCGTTCTGGTCATTCCCTCGGACTTACCGCTGCTGACAGCCGGCGACTTGCGCGCGCTTTTCGCCCTGGCCCAAACGCCGCCCCACGTGGTAATTGCTCCTTGCCACGACGACAGCGGCACCAATGCCCTGCTAATGACCCCACCCGGCCTGATCGCTTTTCAGTTCGGCACCAACAGTTTTCAACGTCACTGTGACGCCGCCCGACAGCGAGGTCTTCAGCCGGCGATTTACCGCTCGAGCACCATCGCCTTCGATCTGGACACTCCTCAAGATTGGCAACTGATCCACGCCTTACGGGGAGACGACACGCTGTGGCCTGCGCCAAAATAATTTCCTGTCCGTTGGCAGCCGCCCGGTCAAGAGGAATCCTCACCACTCCCGGCTTGACTTTTGGCCCTGCCCACCATAGCATATAGCCCATGAACCGACGCACGCTTGCACTCTTCCTCTTTGTGACGATTGCCATCCTGGCCGGCTGTCAACGACAGGCCGAGCCGGTTTTTGTCGAGGTCGATAACAGCCGTCGCGCTGTGACTGAAGACGTGGCCACCGTGCGTGATGCGCTTCAATCGGTCGGCGTCACGTTAGGGCCGTTGGATCGCGTTGAGCCGGATCTATACGTGGAAATCTCACCCGGAATGGTCATCACGGTCACCCGCGTTGAGGAACAGTTCGAGAGGGAGCAGATTACGGTGCCCTTCGAACGTCGCACGGTAACCAACGAAGCCCTGGCGGCCGGCGAGGCCCGGTTGGTGCAACTGGGCGCCAACGGGACCGACGAAGTCGTTTATCGTATCGTCTTTGAGGACGGTGTTGAGGTTGAGCGGACGCAGGTCAGTCATACGGAGATCAACCCGGCTGTCGACGAGATCGTGGCCGTCGGCCCTAAAGGAGACCTGCCTACCACACTGATCACCGGCACGCTGGCCTACCTTTCCGGCGGCAATGCCTGGGTTATGCGCGACAACAGCAGTGCCCGCCGTCCGCTGACCACCGAAGGCGACCTGGACGGACGTGTGTTCGACCTCTCGCCGGATGGACGATATCTGCTTTACACGCGCAGGCTGGAAACTGACGTCGAGTCACCGATCAACCAATTATGGGTGATGAACACGACTATCGTGGGTGAAGAACCGATCTCTACCCCCGTTCGAGGTGTCCTTTACGGTCAATGGTCGCCCGATGGCCGGCAGATTGCCTACAGCACAGCCGAACGGACAACCAGTGCGCCCGGGTGGCGGGCCAACAACGATCTGTGGTTGGTTTCGGCGCAG
>CAZHBM010000246.1:0-6313 GCA_964529945.1 uncultured Anaerolineales bacterium
GCATAGTCAATGCCTCCCATGCGGACGGTGTGAATAGGCTGGCGATCGGAGAAGTAGTCTAGCAGCTCCTGGCTCGGGAATCCACGCTGGATCTGGTTGATGTAGAAGACGGTATAATCCGAGATCAAGGCTGTCTCGTTGTCCGACAGGTCGAAGGTGTCTCCATCGAAGAAAGGTGAAAACTGCCCACTATACCAGGCCGACGCAGTTTCATCACTTATGCCCGGCAACTGATTGAGATAGGCTGCTGCCCGGTCCAATCCCTCCCCCCATCCGATGTTGATCCATTTAGGGGCCGTCAGAGGCCCGCCCGCCACGGGATTGAGATAATCAAAATAATAAGGATAGAATGAGAGGACAAATAGAATCTGCAGTGTCACCAAACCGGCCAGTAACCAATATCCTCGCCTGTGGAACTGGTCACGCAGCCTGCTCCAGAAACGAGCAGTTGCACTGCCAACTCTCTCGCGCAGGCGTTGCGCCTCAGCCCAAGTGCCGTTCAAGCTGAGTTGTATCGCCGTCGTGCGCCGCCTTACCAGCCAATACAGACTCATGGCCGTCAACAGGTCAAGGGCAAGATATACCGGCAGAATGTAGCGATCCCCTCGACGACCGACGAAAGAAACGGGTATTAGAAACAGGATGCAGTATACCCATAACGACAGCAACAAAGGGCGATAACGTCGCCAGCGCCAGGTGGCTATCACGCCGACGATCAAACCAATCGTCGCCAAAGGAGTCAGGTGGAAAGGCAAGTTGATCAAATAGTAGAAAGGTGATTGATCTGCCTTGGTCGGCCCCCAGAAGACCCCGCTCGACGGGTGAGTCGTGCGCATTGCGATCAATACGTTGTTGGTAATCAGGCGCAGCGCTTTAATAGGATCGACCCACATAGACGGCCACATAGCGTAGAAGCCGGCCGCTGCCACGGCGCCCCACACAACGATGGCAATAACAAATCGGCGCCGCCGTTGTCTTCTATCAGGCTGGTTTACTCCGCCGGCGTAGTGGAAGACGTAGATCAGGCCCGTGACCACCAATATTGGGGCCAGGATGGCACCCGGCGTCTTGCTCAAGGCCGCCAGCGCACCGCACAAACCGGACAATGCCAACCAGCCGACGCCTCCTTCCTGGAGATACAACCAAAATGCCAGAAAAGACAGGAACATAAAATAGGCCAGCGGCGCATCCACGTGCAAAATGCGCGAGTTTGCCAGGAAAAAGGGGTCAAATGCGATGAGAACGGCTGCCAAAAAGGCGATGCGCGCACCCAGCAATCTGCGCATTAAGACGTACATCAAGGTCACGCCCAGCGAGGCCACAAAGACGAGGACGCCACGGGCCATCGGAACAAACACCATCGGGTATTTGTTTATTCCAACCAAGAAAGTAGTCAGATCGCGCGCGGCGGCCATCGGATAGTCAGGTGATACCGGGACAAGACCCCACAGGTTAAGCAAATAACGTAAGCCTAGTCCCAGGCCGGCAAACGTCATTGTCGGCACACCCGGATAACCGATCAGGACAGCCTTACTCCAGTCCCCGGCCAGCACTGCCACCAAAAAATGAGCCGCGAACCTGAGTTGATCGTCCTCGTCGGCGGTGAGGAACACATTCAGACCAAATACTCTGGGCAAAAAGGCCAGCAGGAAGACGACCAGAGGCAATGCCCAGGCCAATCTTTGCAGCCTGGCCGGCGTCAGCCAGCTCCTGTGCGTGGACGGCGTCCCGGTCGGTACCGCATTGGTCTCCTCGGGAATATGGGATTGGTCAGGGGAAACTGATGGCGCTGATGTCGTCATACGGCGTGATGAATCTCTTTCCTGACGGCGCCACAATACCGCAAAGTGGAAGGTGACACCACGAAGAACTCTCCTGTCACTGCCGGCTGCTGGTCTGTCGCAGCCGGGCTTCTGTCCAGGCCACGCCCTTTCAAAATAAGGGGGGCCTGATGTCAATTTTTGCCAGAAGCTGCCCTACCTCGTTCCCTCTTCGTGGCCGGCCGTGCTTAGTATTTCTCAAGAGCTTTAGTATACACCCGGGAACAGTCAGCGTCAAAGATCACGCTCCGGAGGGATAGACAGCTGCGCCAACACGGCTTCATCACCTACGATCTCTCCGTCTACCAGCACAGGCAACCGTTGCCCATTTTCCGGGTCGTACAGGCCAACAGCCAGGGTGTAGTCACCTGCTGGTAGATCCACCGGCAGATCGAAATCGTGGCGATCGGGCATAAGTCCATTTACCGGCCACTGACTGGTTGGCAAATAGCCGTAAAAGGGAGGACCGTCGTGAGAGGCGACCAACCGGCCTTGGGTATCGTAGAGATGTACGAAAACAGTATAATCGTGCAAGATGGGCCTGCCGGCTTGCCAGTATAGATCGACCCAGACGGCATTTTCCGGCACCGATCGTAACCGGTATGAATCGCCGACTAAGCGAATACCGCCTTCGAAATCAATCGCCGGGTCGAGTCGCGGCACGCTGCCGGGGTCCGGTTTGCGGGCAAAATAGATGACGTGAAAATCATCCCACTGCCGGCGCACCAGGTAATGGTCCTCCACCCACGACAAATAGCTGGGCATGTGCGGCAACCGTAACGCCCAATTGGCGACCGCTGCCACCGGCTGCGATTGGGAGAGGGCAATCAACCGCTGCCCTGTCTGTCGGCCGCTATCTATGGCCACCTGAGCGACGTCACCCAAGCCCGGCGGCGTCTGCCGGCCGGCCACAAAAGCCAACAGCAGATTATCACTGATCACGTCTTCGTCTGGCCGGGTGACCTGGCGCAGCAACGCCGCCGCTTCCGCCTCGCGGCCAAACCGGGCATCCAATACCTCCTGGTTGAGTCGCACGGCGGCCGGGATGGCCAAGAGGAAGCCGGCCACTCCCAGCGCTCCCAAGCCAGCCCAAAGCCACCGCCGGACATCCACACCGGCTGCGATTCCGGCAACAGCCTGCCCGCCCAACAGCGCCAGCGGCGGCAACAAAATGATGGTGTGATGGGGGAACAGGGGTGAGTGGCCAAATGTGGTGGCCAGGCCGCCCACCAGCCACAGCCCGAGCAGGATAACTGGCGACCAGTTCTTCTGGAGTACCAGTAGAACCAGGCCAGCCATCGCCAGCACAACAATCCCCCACTGTTGGCGAACGAAGTAGACAATCCAGGTCAGGTTTTCCGCCGGCTGCCAGGGAAAAACCTGGCGCAACTCGAAGCGAAAGGCAACCGCCTGATCGTACAGGTCTGCCGGGTCATAGGCCAGAAGCGTCACGCCAATCGGCACCAGAGCGCAAACACCCCAGGCCATCATGGGCAAGATGCGCCGGGAGATCGTATGGCCTCGATTCCGGTCCCAGATCAACCAGAGAATGGGCAGCACAAGCAAGGGGTTGAGGGCTTTCACCAAGAGGCTGAGGCAAAAGGCCAGGCCCGACAGGGCCAGCCAGACCCAGCGCCCGCTGCGCCAATAGGCCGCCGCCCAGGCGACGGATAGAATGGCCAAGGCCACGGCCGGCATCTCCCCCATCGCCATGCGTGACAGGCGGAACCCCAACGGTGCAAGACCAAAGGCCAGCACGGAGACGGTCGCGGCCAATCCCCACCAGCGTTCGTCCCGGCCTCTGTCGAGGCGCAGCGTACGGCTCAACCCCACCAGCCCGACCAAGGAGATACAGAAGAAGACCAGCACCAACACCCGTCCCGTTACCAGGCTGACACCGCCGACGGCAAATGCCAGGTCCAGCAACACAATAAACAGGGGTGCAGACACCGAAATGGTCTGGCTGTAAAGCGGATGGCCGCTATGCACCAGCCAGGCCCACATCAAATAGGCCCCCTCGTCGTTGGACAGGCTGAAAGCCTGCAACCCGCCCAGGCGCCAACCGACCAACCCGACGATGGTCAGGGCAATCAGCAGAAACCACCACTTGCTACGCCGGATCATCGATTTTCACCCCGTGGGCCGAATCCTTTTGCCAACATCACCGTCGCTTGAATCAAAGATGGAATATTGCCTGGCCTATCTATTGTCACCGAGACGCTCACAATCTTCCCTTCGTCGTTACTCTCGTCAATCGTCCGACTACGCCGGCTTCTGCCAAAACGATCCCTCTTTCCGCATCGGGCCCGATCGGCCAAAGCAGCGCGGCAAGCCGTTTTGCGCTACGGCACGCGCACTCTGTCGGGCAATACAGTTTTGTCATCTATGGGTTGGCCCTGGTCACCTAGGACCGGCAGCCTTTCCCCGGTGGCAGCGTCGTACAAGCCGACGACGACATCATAATTGCCGGAAACAACGTCTACCGGCAGCCTGACCAGGCGCGAATCGGCCACGACCTCTCCCGCTTGCCACCGGCTGGTGGGGTAAGCGCCCCCGTCCGGCTGGCTGTCCGCCTGGGCGCGCGGTTGGTTACTATCTGCAGCCACCAGGTGAACGAAAACTGTGTAATTGGTCTCCAATTGGCGCGCTGCCTGCCAATACAATATCAGGCCGAAAGAGCAGCCATTATTCGACTCAACCGAGGTCGGGCAAGAGACCGCCGTCAAATCATAACCTTCCAGGCGCAGTTGGTCTCCAAAGGATACATCGATCCGCGACTGCACGCTCGGTAACTGGAACGTGCGCCGCACCGGGCCACCGACCGGCATTCCAAATCGGTGATGGAAACGAGCCAATTCAACCAGTGTGCCCTCGCCCAGCAATCGCACCGCATACGGTTCGGACTGAGTCGGCATGTGCGGCGACAACCTGGCCGACGGCAACCAGGCATCATCCCCTTCAAAAATGCCCAGCGCCAGTCGATAACGACTGGTGTCTCGCGTGTACCAGGGCAGGGTGTTGAACGTCACGCGAACCGTTTCACCCGGCTGCCATGTGCTGGTCGGAACCCAGACCAACGCCGGCTGGGGCTGGGTGGTGACTCCCAGCGCCCCGCCCCACTCGTCAAAGAGGTAGAGAGCTACGTAGTAATCCTGCTCCAAAGCGCGCAACGGCCGAAAATAGAGGGTCGGTTTAACCTCTTCCTCCCGATCAAAGGCCAGGTCAAACCCAACTAACTGTATTGCGCCGCCGAAATCGGCCGTCACGGGATAGTCTATGGCTGAGTCGCCGGCGGTAACGAAATCATAAAACGCCGGCGGCAATCGATCGAGTCCCCCTTCACCACTCCCGCCGCGCGACAATAGCAGAAAGCCATCGTCGGCAACAGTCACCGACCAATCCGGACTCTCGATCAATGGCTGAACTACGATCTCCTGGAAGTCATCCTGGTTGACCAAGGTCGATACGTCAAACAGCAGGTATTCCGGAGCAGGCAAACCGCCGGCCACTGTCGCAGTCGAGCTTTCCATCATCTCGGTCAGTATGACCGGTTCTTGATAAAGTACCCGCCGGCTGCTGACGTGGGGATTCAGATTGCTTTGGGCATATAGGGCTGCCTCCGGCGGAACGAGCCGGAACACCCGCTGCGCCACGCGCTCGTGCGCAGTGGGAGGCCAGTCCTCATAGGGCAATGCCAGAGGTGAGAAACCGCGCCCCCAATGATAAGCGCCTCCGGCAACCAACAGCCACAGGCAGGCGACCACAACCACATACCGGCTATAGCTCAATCGAATCCGGCCTGCCCACATCGCCAGGCGCCTGACCCCCAGAATGGCGGAAATAAAAACAAAGGGCACGATGGCGGCGGCATAATGAAATGCCTCGAGCCGCCACGAGAACGCGTTCTGGCTCAACAAGTTGACCGCCAGCGAGGGCAAAGCCGGCAGCCACGTTAACGGATTAAGCACCGCCAGAAATCCGACCGGTGCCAAGAGCCCCAACAGGTAGTGCGGCAGCCCGGCCTGCTGCCACACGTGTTGCCAGATCACCTGAGGACTTGAAAACAGGGTGACCAGAACCTCGGTTGGGTTTTCCCCCAACCAGGCGTAGCGGTCGGCCTGGATGTTGGCACCCGTCGGGCTAAAGGCAGGCTGGACAACGAACACAGCCACTGCGAACCAGGCACCGGCCGCCAAAACGGTCGGCAGCCCCCAACGCCAGCGCCGGCCAGCCAGCAGTGCGTACAGCCCCAGCATCGCCACCACCAGCGCCATATCCTCCTTGCACGCGGCGGCCAGGATGGTAAAGGCTGCAAAACGCCAGGGTCTCTCATCCTCCAAATAATAGAAGGCAAACAGGAGAAACGTGGGCGCCAAAGTGACTGCGTGGAAGTCGTACATCACGGCAGCTTCGAGCGCCGGACTAAGCAGGTAGGCCAGGGGGAAAACCAGGTGTAGCCAACGGGAAGCTGACGGCAACTCGTCACGCGCCAA
>CAZHBM010000247.1:0-6293 GCA_964529945.1 uncultured Anaerolineales bacterium
TCCACCCGGTACAGCGTCGGCGCCACCAGCCCCTGGTCCAGCGCCACCGCCAGGCACAGGTTGATCTCCTCCTGCAGGCCGATGCGCCCCTGGTGCCAGAAAGCGTTGGCCCGCGGCACCTCACGTAGCGCACTGGCGATCACCTTGAGCAGCAGGTCGCTGACCGTCAGCCGCACGCCGGTCTTGCGCTCGACCACCGGCAGCAACCGCCGGCGCACGTCCAGCAGGTTGCCGGCCAGCACCTCGGCCGTCAGGTAGAAGTGCGGCGCCTCGGCAAAGCTGGCCGCCATCCGCTCGGCGCTGACGCGCTGCAGCCTGGACGGCGCTTGCCAGGTGACCCGGCTTTCGTCCAAACCGGCCGGCAGACCGGCCGGCGCCGCGGTACCCTGGGCCGCCGACAACACGTCGCGTTCGATGATTCGCCCCCGCGGACCGCTGCCGGCCAGGCTGCGCCAGTCGATGCCGGCCTCGCGCGCCCGCTTGCGCGCCCGCGGTGTCGAGAAGAGACGTTCCGACCGTCCGGCCGGACGGTCGGGCCGCGCCTGAACGGTCGCTGAACGTACGTCCTGGGCGGTCACCCGCCGGCCCTCCTTGTTGGCCGCCAGCGACAACAAATCGACCCCCGAATGCTCGGCCATACGTCGCGCCAGCGGCGTTGTCCGCGCGCAGGCCGGCACCGCCGGCCCGGCCGCCGGTTGCGGTTCGGGCTCCGGCTCGGGTTCGGGTTCGATGGCCTCTCCCGGCGCGTAGATGCGCGCCAGCGGTGTGCCGATCGGCACCGCCAGGCCGGGTTTTACCAGCAACGGTCCCAACACCCCGCCGGCCGGGGCTTCGACTTCGATGACTACCTTGTCGGTCTCGACCATCAGCAGGGTCTGGCCCTTTTCCACCACGTCGCCTTCGGCCACCAGCCACTCGACGATGGTGCCTTCATCCATAGTCAGGCCCGATTTGGGCATTATCAGATCAGTCGCCATGGCACTACTCCCGGTACAGAACGGACTTGGCCGCAGCGATAATGTCCTCTTCGCTGGGGATGGCTTCCAGTTCCAGCTTGCCGTTGTAGGGCAAGGGCACATCCTCGGTCGCCACCTGCGCGATCGGCGCGTCCAGCCAGTCGAAGGCCTGACGCTGCACCCGGGCGGCCACTTCGGCGGTGAAGCCGCCGGTCAGGTGGCCTTCGTTGACCACCACCAGCCGGCCGGTCTTCTGCACGCTGGCGATAATCGTGTCCATATCCAGCGGCTTGAGGGTACGCGGGTCGATCACCTCGGCCTGGATGCCCTCGGCCGCCAGCCGTTCGGCGGCGTTGAGCGCGAGCAGGACCATACGCGAAGTGGCCACGATGGTCACGTCGTCGCCGGCCCGCTTGACGTCGGCCACGCCAATGGGCACAGTGTACTCGCCTTCCGGCACCGGCCCCTTGGTGTTGTAGAGCAACTTGTGCTCGATGAACATCACCGGGTTGTCGTTGCGGATGGCCGACTTGAGCAACCCCTTGGCATCGCGAGGCGTGGCCGGCTGGACCACCACCAGGCCGGGGATATGCACGTACCACATCTCCAGACTTTGCGAGTGCTGGGCGGCATTGCCGCGCCCGCCGCCGCCCTGGGTGCGGATCACCAGCGGCACGTTGACCTTGCCGCCGAACATGTAGTGCGCCTTGGCTGCCTGGTTGATGATCGGGTCCATGGCCACCGTGCTGAAGTCGATGTACATGATCTCGGCCACCGGCCGTGAGCCGGTCATCGCCGCGCCGACGGCCAAGCCGATGAAGCCTTCCTCCGAAATGGGCGTGTCGCGCACGCGCCTTTCGCCAAACTGTTCCATCAGCCCGCGCGTGATCTGCAACACGCCGCCGTAACAACCGACGTCGATGCCCAACACGCACACCGACTGGTCGCGTTCCATCTCCTCACGCAAGGCCTCGTTGAGCGCCTCGCGGTACTGCAATTCTCTTTCTGCCATGGCTGCTGTCCTCTTTTTCTATCTGAAGCCGGAGTGAAAACAACGGCTGTGTCAGGCGTAAACGTCCTGCCACAGGGCTTCCATTTCGGGCTCCGGGCTGTTGATGGCAAAATCCACCGCCTCGGCCATGTCGTTGCGGGCACGTTCCTCCAGGGCCGACAAATCCTCGGCGCTGAAGCCGTACTCCCCCACCAGCCGCCGTCCGAAGCGGCTGATCGGGTCGCGCTCGGCCGACTTCCATTCCTCGGTCTCACCCTTGGGCCGGTAAGTCAGCGGATCGCCGACGGTGTGCCC
This sequence comes from uncultured Anaerolineales bacterium, assembly GCA_964529945.1. GTDB lineage: Bacteria > Chloroflexota > Anaerolineae > 4572-78 > NAK82 > CAZHBM01. Next base: position 2,263 of record CAZHBM010000247.1, read on the forward strand.
CTCGATGCGGTAGGTGTTGGCCACCAGGAAGGTCGGCCCCTCGCCCTGGCGGGCCAGCTCGGCCGCGGCGCTGACCGCGTTGTAGACGGCCAGCACATCGTTGCCGTCGACCGTCACCGCCCGCATACCGAAGGCCATGGCCTTCAACTCGAGCTGCTCGACGGCGATGAATGGCTGGCAGGCGCTGAACTCGGCGTATTGGTTGCGCTCGCACAGGTAGATGATGGGCAGGTTCCACAGCGAGGCCATGTTGCCGGCCTCCATCAACACCCCCTGGTTGCTGGCCCCGTCGCCGAAGAAACAGATACACACCTGCCCCGAACGGCGTAGATCGGCCGAATAGGCCGCGCCGGTGGCCATGCCGATGCCGCCGCCGACGATGCCGTTGGCGCCCAAGATGCCCAGGTCGATGTCGGCGATGTGCATCGAGCCGCCCTTGCCCTTGCAGTAGCCGGTCGCCTTGCCCAGCAACTCGGCCATCATGATTTTGGGCTCGCCGCCCTTGGCCAGGCAGTGGCCATGGCCGCGGTGGGTGCTGGTGATGTAGTCGTCGCGCCTGATGGCCGCGCAGGCGCCAACGGCCACCGCCTCCTCACCGGTATAGGTGTGGGTCACGCCGCGCATCACGTTCTGCTGAAACAGCGAGCGGGCGCTCTCCTCGAACAACCGGATCAGCCACATACGGTGATACATGTCGGCCAGTTTGTCTGTTGTGGGTTCCATGAAATGCTCCTTTATGTCAAGTAACTTGCGCGGTCAGCGCAGGTAGAGTCCGCCGTTGATGTCCAACGTGGCGCCGGTGATGAACCCGCCCCGGTCGGAGGCCAGGTAACACACCGCCTCGGCCACCTCCTCCGGTTCGGCCAGCCGGCCCAAAGGGATTTTGCTCTGGGCGCGCTCCAGGTCGGCCGCCGACCAACCGGCCGTCAGGTCGGTGGCCGTCGTGCCCGGCGCGACGCAGTTGACGGTCACGCCGTCGGGCGCCAGTTTCTGGGCCAGCGACTTCGTCAGGGCGATCAGCCCGCCCTTAGAGGCGGCGTAGTGAGCACCAACCGACACGCCGCCCATCTGCCCGGCGACCGAGGTCAGGTTGATGATGCGTCCCTGCCTGCCGGCCCGGCGCAGGTGCGGCAGCGCCGCCTGGCAGCACAGGAAGGCGCCCTTGAGATTGATGGCCAGCACGCGGTCCCACTCTTCCTCGTCAATGTCGGCCAGGTCGGTCATAGGACAGATACCGGCATTGTTGATCAGGATGTGCAGGCCGCCCAGAATGGCCACCGTCTGGTGCACCGCCTGGGCCACGTTGGCCTGGCGGCTGATGTCGACCGCCAGCGGCAGGCCGCCCGGCACGCTGCCGGCGGCCGAGTTGACGGCCGCCGCGTCCACGTCGATCAGCGCCACGCGCGCGCCCCTGGCCGCCAGCGCCTGCGACACACTCAGGCCGATGCCGCGAGCAGCCCCGGTCACGAAAGCCACCCGGCCGCTCAGGTTCTCTTGGTTAGGGAAGGCTGCCATAGGGTCACCCCACCACCACACCGCCGGGATAGCGCTGCAGCAGCAGCGGGTCGTGCGGCGGCACGACGATGTCGGCGATGCGCCGGGTGCGTTCCATACAATCGAAACACCGCACCACGTCCAGCGTCATGCCGATTGCCTGGTTGGTCTCCAGGTTTTCGTAGGTGAAGACTGTGTCGGGCATGAAGACGGCCAGCCCGTCCCTGGTCTGCACGGTGAAGGCCTGGCAGCAATTGGTGTGGCCGCCGACGTAGAAGGCGCCGATGCCGGGCACAATCTCGGGCGCCTCGTCGTCGACCAGCACCAGCCGGTCGCGCGCCTGGTTGGCCAGGTAGGCCAGCACGTCGCGCGGGAAGAGCACGTCGGGCACCATGTGCAGGTAGGGCGGGTCGAGGGTCTTGTGCCAGCCGGTGCGCGAGGCGACGATCTTGGCGTTCGGGAAGAGCTCGACGTTCGAGCAGTGGTCGTAGTGGAAGTGGGACAGGAAGACGGTTTCCACGTCAGCCGGGTCGATGCCTTCCTTTTGCAGCAGCAGCGGGATGTTCTGCGTCTGCATGTCCATACGGAAGCGGCCCTTGTGGCCGGCGCCGGCTACCACCAGCGGCTGGATCTCGTCCACGTCGCGCAGGCCGGTGTCGATCAAAAACACCTTGCCGTCATCGTCGCGCCGCAGGATAAAAAAATAGAAATCCAGGTCCATCCACTGGTCCCAGCCCGACATCCAGAAGACCTGGGGCCGGGGCACCGTCTGCTCGCAGTACTTGATGGCTTTGATGGAATAGGTTGTCACGAGTGTACCTCCTCTTCGAGTTATCTTCGCCGGCGGCCCGGGCCGGCTTAAACAGCGCCTCCGGGGCCGCTAATCATTCCAATCCTCCGACGTTTGTGTTCGCCGTCGCTAACCCCACACAGCCGTCAGCGTGCCTTCCAGGGCCAAAATCAGCACGTAGCCGGCGGCCGCCAGCGCCAACAAAGTGTAATACCAGCGCATGGCCCGCGTCCAGGTGCGCCCCCGCCAGCCGGCCACCGCCGCGACCAGGCCGCCCACCGCCAGCAGGGCCAATACCCACGGCAGCAACAGCACCGGACGGGCGCCGGCCGAGACGACCGACAAGACGGCCTCCGGCCCGCTGACGGCCTGGGCCACGAAGTAACCCATAGCGCCGACGTAGACCACCGCTAATGAGGCAAACAGCAGCAGAACCGCCGGCCCGCCCCAGGACACCCAGCCCGACCGGCCGGCCGCCGTTGCCGTCCGCTTGCGCCCCAGGCGGATCAGCAACCACAACGGCCAGACCAGGAAGGCCACCAGCAGCCATAGCAGCAACAGGCCGGCCACGCCCAGGCGGATCATTGCCGCCGTCTCCAGCGTGGCGATCTGGCTTACCAGCGGCAGCCGGACGGCGCCCGGCGAGACCACCGCCGCCGGTGTCTCCTTCTCCAGGCAGCTCGTGTCCGGTGTCGCGCCTGGGTTGTCCAAAAAATCCATCATGATGCTGTCGATGCAGGCGTCGCTGCGCAGCGCGCCGTGGGTACCCAACGGGTAGACCACGTTGGTGCTGTGCGACAGGGTCTCGGCTGCCACCCGGGCGTTCTCGGGCGGCGTGATCGGGTCGAAACGGCCCGACAGCAACAGGGTGGGAATGTCGCTGACCACCGGCGCGTCCACCGACGGCGGCAGCGCCGGCACCTGCCAGATGCGGCACGTGTCCAGGTAGCTCTCCTGGATGTCGCGCAGCGCGTTGTGCGCGATCTCGGGACGCACGCCCTCCAGCGGCACCTGGTTCAGGTCGATGTCGGCGTCCTCGGAGCAAATAATCGAGAAGTACAGGCCGTCACTGCTGGCCCGGTCGAAAAGGATCTGCGGCCAGGTGGTCTGGATGGTGCCGTATTGGCCGGCTTGCAGGTCGTCGCTCATCCGCGGAAAGGTGGCGTACGAGTCGGACAGGTACAGCAGTTGGAATACTATTTCCAGCAACACGTCGCCGTCCACGTAGGCCTGGCTCGTCCGGCCGGTGTCCGGGTCGGTCACCGGGATGAAGACCGGCTGCCGGTTCAAATCGTCCACCACGCCGAAAAAGTTCTGCTCCAGGTCGGGGTACTCGGCACGGCAGGTTTCGTCGCCGGCGCAGTATTGGATCAGCTGGCTGAACACCCGGTTCTCCGACTGCGGCGCCAGCTCAATGAAGTTCAACTGGGGCGGCACCACCCCATCCAGGATGACGCTGCGCAGGTGGTCGGGGTAGAGGTGCATCAGGTGCAGCCCCAGCAACGAACCGTAGGAGACACCGTAGAAATTGATCTGGTCGTAGCCCAACGCCTGGCGCAGCGACTCTACATCGGCCGCGTTTTCCAGGCTGTTGAAGGCCGCCAGATTGATGCCCTGGCCGGTCAGGCGTTGGTAGCAGTCGCTATACGCCTGCTCGACCAGCGGCATCGCCTCGGCGTCGGGCAGGGGCAGCACCTCGGGCAGTTGGTCGAACACTTCGGTGCAGGTCAGATCGGGCTCGGCGTAG
>CAZHBM010000248.1:0-6275 GCA_964529945.1 uncultured Anaerolineales bacterium
ACAAGAAACACTACCTGATTGTGCGCGCTTCTTAGAACATTATGCGAGCGATCTCTCGCCAACCTATCTTCGCAGCCAAATCTTGGCTCGGTCCAATTTCTCTTTCATAAATCCGGGACGCACCCGGATTGGATTGACGCCGGCATGCCGCTGATGTAAAATCCGGACCACTGGGTCGAAGGTGTAGCCAAAATGAACCAAGAATTTGTACGTTACAGCCGGCAATTGGCTTTTTCCGGCATCGGAGAGGACGGTCAGCAGGCACTGCAGGCTGCGCGTGTGGCGCTGGTCGGGTGCGGCGCTGACGGTAGCTGCATCGCCGACCGGTTGGTCCGCGCCGGGGTAGGGCACCTGGCCTTGATCGACCCGGACGTGGTCGAGATCAGCAATCTGCAGCGGCAGGTGCTTTACGATGAAGACGACGCAACGAACCGGCGCCCCAAGGCACTGGCAGCTGCCGGCAAGCTGAAAAGAATTAACAGCCAGGTAGAGGTGGTCCCGCGGGTAACCAGATTGGATGCCGGCAACGCTGAAGAACTGCTTCAAGGATACGACCTGGTGATGGACGGGAGCGATAATTTCCAGACCCGCTATCTGATTAACGACGTGTGCGTCAAGTACGGTATTCCCTGGGTGTATTGTGCTGTGGCCGGCAGTTGCGGCACCACGATGACGATCCTGCCGCACCAAACGCCCTGTTTGCGGTGTTTGTTTGGCGAGACAGTGCAGGATGAGTCAGGTGTGACCTGCAACACGGTCGGCATCACCAACCCCGTGGTTGCGGTGGTGGCGGGGATGGCGGCCGCCGAGGGGCAGAAGGTGTTGGTCGACAAAGGGGTGCACAATGGTGGTATGCTTCACTTTGACGTCTGGGAGAACACGTTCGTCAGCGTGGCGTACGGCGCCCCAAGCCCGGATTGCCCGGCTTGCGGGTTGGGCCGCTATGACTTCCTGGGGGTCCGGTAGGTTCTCGAGATCGAGGAGGTAGACGATGGATTTGGGGCTGGAAGGAAAGACGGCTCTGGTGACCGCGGCCAGCAAAGGCTTGGGCCTGGCTTGCGCCCGGGCGTTGTACGCGGAAGGCGCCGACGTGGCGATCTGCTCGCGGAATTGGGACAATTTGCAGGCGGCTGTTGAAGCGATCCGGAGCGGCGCCGGCAGCGGGCGCGTGGTGGTTATGCAGGCAGACCTGAACGAGGCGGATGATTGCCAGCGTGTGGTCCAGGAGGCTTTTGAGCAGTTGGGTGGCCTACACGTCCTGGTCACCAACAATGGCGGACCGCCGGCAGGAGATCTCTTTGACTTTGATGACGCGGACTGGTTTTCAGCCATCGATCGCACGCTGATGAGTGCCGTTCGCCTGATGCGCGCCGCCATTCCTATTATGGAGAAACACAAATGGGGACGAATCGTCAACATCGTGTCGTTGTCAGTCAAGCAGCCGATGGATGATTTGATCCTATCTAATGTGCTGCGGACGGGCGTGGTGAGCGCAGCCAAGAGCCTCGTGCCTCAGGCCGGCCGGCAAGGGATCACTATCAATAACGTGTTGCCGGGGTATTTTCTGACCGATCGCGTGCGCAGCCTGGCGCAACGCCAGGCCGGTGAGCGCAATGTGCCGGTCGACCAGGTCATTCAGGAAATGGGCGCCGAGGTGCCGCGCGGCTCGATCGGCGACCCGGACGAAATGGGAGCGTTGGTCGCCTTCCTGGCGTCGGAACGGGCGGCCTACATCAACGGTGCGTCGATATTGATCGAGGGCGGCACCTACAAAGGGCTGATGTGACGCCGGCCGGTGCACGGGTGGAAGCGCGTTGCCGCCAGCCCCAATTATTCAATCATTTTTAGCGATATTGCGGAGTAATTGATCTATGCTAGTTGTAATGAAGTTCGGTGGTACCTCTGTGGGCAGTGTGCCTGCCCTGGAGAATGTGGTGCAGATCGTCAAGGAAGCCCGCCAGCGAGACGACGAAGTGGTAGTCGTCGTTTCGGCGATGAGTGGCATTACCAACCTTCTGTTGGCAGGTGCCAAGCGGGCTGAAGCGGGCGATACGGGGCCGGCCCAAGCTGCCCGTGAGGATATGTTGCGGCGTCACAAAGAGGTCCTCGAGACGATGGTTTCGGCCGGCGACAAGCGAGACCGGGCAATGGCCCACATCGTCGAGTTGTTGGATGAATTTGACTCTCTGTGCAACAGCATCAAGGTTCTGGGAGAGTTGACGCCGCGCGCCCTAGATGTGATTGCCGGTATGGGAGAACGGATGAGTGTCTATCAGGTGTCCGCCCTGTTGGAGAGTCGCGGCGTGCCGGCGGAAGCTGTGTCGGCCACCGAGTTGATTGTGACCGATGACAGGCACGGGGCGGCCCGGCCGGCGATGCAGCCTACCTCGCGAGCCAGCCAGGCGGTGTTGAACCCACTTTTGAGCAAAGGGATCGTCCCTGTGGTGACCGGGTTCATCGCGGCCACCGAAGGCGGAATTGTGACCACACTGGGACGGGGCGGCAGTGACTATTCGGCCACCATTCTCGGGCGGGCATTGGGTGCGGACGAGGTGTGGATCTGGACGGACGTCAACGGCGTGATGACTACCGACCCGCGGATCGTTTCCAGCGCGCGGACTATTCCCCACCTGTCGTATTCGGAAGTGGGTGAAATGGCCTATTTCGGCGCCAAAGTGTTGCACCCGCAGGCCATTCGACCGGTCAGGCAGGCCGCCATCCCGATCCGCATTCTGAACACCTTCGAGCCGGACAATCCGGGCACACTGGTGACCAAGGATGAACAGGAGACCGACCGAACCATCAAAGCCATCACCCTGATCAAGGATCTGAGCCTGGTGATTGTTGAGGGGGCCGGAATGTTGGGGGTGCCCGGCGTGGCCGCCCGAACATTCGGCGCTGCTGCGCGGGCCGGCGCCAACGTATTGATGATCAGCCAGTCTTCTTCCGAACAGAGCATATGTTTTGTTGTGCCGACGGCGGAGGTAAAAGGCGTGGTTTCAGAGCTGACAGAGGAAATGGCCAAGGAATTGGAGCGACACGACCTGGACGGGATCTGGACGCAGGACGAGATCGTGATTGTGGCCGTGGTCGGTGCGGGGATGAAGGGCACGCCGGGCATCGCTTCCCAGGTGTTCGGCGCGCTGGGCCGCGAACAGATCAACGTCGTCGCCTTGGCGCAGGGCTCGAGCGAGTATAACATTTCGATAGTGATTGCAGAACAAGACGCCGATGATGCCGTTCGGTGCCTTCACGAGGAAGCCAGGTTGGCCGAGGCCTGATATCCAGTAATCTGAAAAAGAGTATTGCCGCTGGGGCGGTGCCGCATCGCACTTTTTTGCGGGCCGCTCCAGTTTTCATTGACGCTGCCAAATCGCTGTGTTAGAATGTAGTTGTTTCCAGTGTGATCAGACCCTGGGCCGGCATTATTCTGATCCTCCGCCTCTCCTGTTCCCGCCCCTTCCAGGGAAATTGGTCAAGACCTGTGTCGACACGCAGGCTGACGATCGACTGAAAAAAAGGTAAGCCCACTGCTGTCTTCCGCGGAAGCTGATCATTTGGTATTTACCCTTACCCGCATTTTCAGGCCGACGAAAGACATACGAATCCTCTGCCGCCAATTGTTTAGCGGTCCGATCCACACATGCACGACGAGGAGGAAGTGATGACACGCAGAATGCTGCTGGTGCTCTTGATGATGGTTCTCCTGTTGGTTCCGGGTTGTGGAACGCGCCGGCGCGCCAGGTTGGCTACCGCTCGAGCCGAGGTCACCACGGCGACGGCAGTGGCGCAGCTGCCAGGTGCCCAGCCGCAGGCAGTCAGTGCGCCCATACCTGCCGGTGTGGTGCTTTTTCAGGATGATTTCCAGGATGGACAGGCCGACCGCTGGAACATTTCGTCCGGTTGGACGGTGCAGCAATCAGGCAACGTGTATGTTTTTCGTTCGGAAGCGGCCGGAGGCGCATGGGTTCCGGCGGGCAGTAGTTGGACGGATTACGCCTACCAGGTGTCGGCGCGACCGATACAGGGGGGGCTGGTCCTGAGTTTTCGTATGAGTCAGGACGGTCGTTATCTGTTGCACGTTCGTACCGACGGTATGTATCTGGTCAAAGAATTTCCGGCCGGGGACTTTTCGGTGGTGACCCAGACAGCGGCGCCGAGTTTTAACACCTGGCACCAGATCGTGCTGGCCGGTTATGGTGGCTGGCTGCAGGTCTACGTGGACGGCGCGCTGCAATTGGATTACATCGATACGATGCCACTCTTGTCCGGCACGGTTGGGATAAGTACCTTGGAAGGCTATGTTGCCGAAGTAGATGACGTGTTGGTGACGAGCTTGATGGGCTCACTGCCGACACCCGCACCGCAAGCCTTGCCGGCTACATTGCCCCCGCCCGCTGCCGAACTGCCTCAGGGTGAACTACCGATGGGTGAAGAGACGCCGCCGGCGGATAGCGCTGACCAGCCGGCTCCCGTCGACGAGGGTGGTGAAGCGCCTTCGGAAGCACCTGCGGAAGTCGATGAAGGTCCCGCGCCGGGCGACGAGGCGGCGTTGCCGGTGATCGACTATTTCACCTTCGATGAAGCTGAGGATGACGGCTGCTACTACCTTCGTTGGGACTTGCACGATGCAACGGCGGCCTACATTAACGGTGCCGGCGTGACCGCTCCCGGCGTTGAGGAGGTCTGTTTTGACGGTCCCGGGAGTTATGACTACACCTTACGCGCGGAAAACGGCGCGGGGTCCGTGGAAGAGAGACTTGCCATTGTGGTGGACGGCGAAGCCCAGACGGATGGTCTACCCGACGTCGCGCTGAATGACTATTCGGTATTTGTGCCGGATGAAGATGAGCCTCGGACGGTGCTCGTCCACGTTCAGGTGGCAAATTGGGGAGACGTCCCGGCAGGCGCTTTTACGGTTCGGTGGTACCCGCACAGGAACGACCCTCAGGTGGGTTGCAGTTGGGACGTGAATGGGTTGGTCGCCCATGGCGGCGAGACCCTTGAAAGCTGTTACTACACTTATCCGGCCAATGGAGACATGCATTGGCGGCTGACGGCGGATGCTGACAACGACGTCGAGCCGGAGGCCGACCAGGACAATAATGTGGCCGAGGGCAGTGTCGTTATCCAAGCGCCACCGGAAGTACCGGCGTCCCCGCCGGCGGCCCCGACCAATCTGCGATTGAGCGGATCAACGGATTCGACACTGATCCTGGAATGGGTCGATAACTCGGACAATGAGGATGGGTTCCGCGTCCGGTACGTGGGGGAGGGTTGGGAAGCCGAGACCGGTGCCGATGAGACACAAGCCGAAGTGCCTCTGCCGCCCTGCGGCCAAACAGTCGAATACCGTGTGCGGGCTTTCAACGCCGCCGGCGATTCGCCTCCCAGTCCGACTTTCGTCTTTCAATATGCCTGCCCGTGAGCCGGCGGCAGACTACACACAATTCGGTACCGAAATCAGGGATATTACGGATTGATAATGGGTAAAGTTGCGTGATATAATAGGGGTGACGTGAAACACCTTTGGCAATGCCCGTGTGTGTTAAAAGGCGAATCGGCTCATTAACACAAGTATATGGGAGGCATATTTATGAAGAAGAAGCTAGCAATAGGGGTCGTTCTGGCCGTCCTGCTGTCGATGGCACTCATCACAGTCGTGGCGGCGCAGGGCCCCGTGCCCTACTACTATGGCACGACTGGTTACAGCTATCACTATCCCTACAATTATGGCAGCTATTACACCGGCTACGAGAACGGTTACTACACCGGTTATGGTGAAGGCTACTATACCGGTTACGGTGAAGGCTACTATGATGGCAGCACGTACTACTCACCCCACTACACCACACCATACTATTACTCCTACACTTCACCCTACTACTATAGTTATGGAGACGGCTACACGGCGGTGGGACCGTACATGCGTTTCGGTGGGGGATACGGCTGGCCGTATGCTCGTTTTGGAGGCGGTTACTATATCCCCTAGTTAGCCGAACCAGAGAATCCGTGCCTGCGATGGGGGTTCAAAGGGACGGTCGAATGGCTGCCAACGTTAAGGACCTAGCTACCGGGCGCGGTCCGGCGTAGGAAAACCGGTGACCGAAATCCTGTGTACCATCGCACGAGGTGATGGACATCAAAAACAAAAGGCCGGGTGTTGATACACTCGGCCCTTTTTTTGTCTTACGATTGCGGTCCATGCCAGACTCAGGCGGGCTTCAGGTCCAGGACCGGGGTGCCGTCAATGGCATCCAGATTACGCACCCGCA
>CAZHBM010000249.1:0-6231 GCA_964529945.1 uncultured Anaerolineales bacterium
CACCTTGGCACTGGCCCTGCTCGTGCATCTGGCCAGCCTGACCAGCCTGTATGCACTTTTCCTGGCGTTTAACCAACCCATCGAGTTTGGTCCATTGGTGGCCGGCTTTGCGATCGGTACACTGTTCCTGATCGTCGCGCCGACCCCAATGGGAATTGGGGTCGTTGAAGGGGTGATGGTCTTGGTGTATGCGTCTCTGGGCGTGCCGACCGAGACGGCGGCTGTCATCACCATCGCCTTCCGCGGGCTCTCATTGTGGATACCGCTGGCTATTGGTTTCTTTTTGCTGCGGAGAGTCAAATCGTTCGGAGCCGAGGAGTTTTCGCGCGCTGAGGTCAGCAGCGTGCGTGCTGCGGCCGCCCTGACCGGCCTGCTAGGCATCGTCAATCTGGTTTCCTCGGTTATCCCTTCGGCTGCCGATCGGCTGATCATCGTGGAACGTTTGTCTCCCCTCGGGTTGAGCTATGCCGGATACTTGATTACGGCTCTGACCGGCTTTGCGTTGCTGTTGTCCTCGATCGGCCTGTGGCACCGCCGGCGCCTGGCCTGGCTGTTTACCCTCATTGTGTTGGACGTTTCCATCATCACCCATCTGCTCAAGGGCTTGGATTACGAAGAGGCAACGGTGGCTATTGCCCTGGCGTTATGGTTGTGGGTGCTTTATCGCCATTTCCACGCTCGTCTGGCTGCGCCTTCCCTCACCAGGGCTACCATCACCCTGGCCGGTAGCGTGGTGTATACCTTGGCCTACGGTACCATTGGATTCGTGTTGCTCCATCAACATTTTGCTATCAGCTACAGCGTTAGCGCGGCCTTTTTGCAGACGCTGGCGATATTAACTCCGCTTCGGACGGGGATAGCCATACCAATCACCGGTTTTGGTGAATACTTTGTCCGTTCGATTCCAATGGTGGCCGGGGTGACGATGGGCTTTGGTCTCTTGAGTCTGCTGTTTCCGTTCCTCAGGCGCCGGCCGGCACCGGTTGTCGACCGCGAGCGGGCGCAATCCATTATCCGAACTTATGGTTATTCGTCACTTACCTCGCTGGCACTGCGAGACGACAAGCGGTTCTTTTTCAGCTCGGGCGGTTCGCTAATTGCTTACGTGGTCAAAGGGCGCGTGGCATTGGCCCTGGGTGATCCCGCCGGCCCGCCGGAGGACATTCCTACGGCGGTGGCCGAGTTTCAGACCTGGTGTACCGGCCAAGGCTGGCTGCCGGCTTTTCACCAGATACAACCCACCTATCTGGAGCACTACCTTGAACTGGGTATGGAGAGCTTCCGCATCGGCCACGAAGGCATTGTCAATCTGGCCTCTTTCGAGCCGGCTCCATCTTTGGAGGCCATTGAACAGCAATTGTCGTATTTGGGCTATAGCACCCAGGTGCACCGGCCGCCATTGACCGATGAATTGCTGAGAACCCTCTACATCGTCAGCGACGAGTGGCTGACCACTCAGGCGGGTACCGAAAAAAGGTTTTCGTTGGGATGGTTTGAGGGAACCTATGTCCGCGGGACCACGGTAGCTGCCGTGTACACTCCGCGCGGTACCTTGGGCGGTTTCGCCAACAGCACGCCTCCTCATCGGGGCCGGCAAATGGTCTTGGACCTGGTGCGTTATAGGCACAATATGGTGACCAGCATCACCGACTTGTTGGTGTTGCGCTTGCTCCGCTGGGCACGGGCCGAGGGCTACCAGACGTTCAATCTGGGCGTCACCGTTTTGCCCGATGAAGAATACCCCTCCGATTTTCACCCGATTGACCCAGCCCTGCATTACCTGTACGAGCATACCAATCGGGTCTATCACTTCAAGGGCTCCTATGCTTTCAAGCAGCGATTCCATCCTGACTGGTCTCCGCGCTACCTGGTCTTTCCGCGCCAGGCGAACCTATCAGCGGTGGTGATGGCATTGATCCGAGCTGACTCGGGTGGCGAATTGTCGCTGAGCCATTTACACGGCGTAGGCGTTGCGTAAGGGCTTTCAAGGGGAATGATTCGGAGTCGGCAGACCATCATATCCGTGCTTTGAGTCTTGAATGTAGATTTTGTTAGATTTGACAAAAAAATTTGCCGGCTTATAATCTTTTGTTTAATACACAACGGGGTGCCGAAACCACATTGGGGTGCTGAAACCACATCATTATTACTCAGGGGGGTAGTACGATGTCCAAAAAAGTAGCAGATGTCCTGAAAATGGCAGAAGAGGTCGAGATGGTTGACCTCAGGTTCACCGACTTGCCCGGCACCTGGCAACATTTCAGCATCCCCAGTCAACACGTCGGTGAAGAGTTGTTCGAAGAAGGCATCGGTTTCGACGGGTCTTCGATCCGCGGCTTCCAGGAAATTCACGAGTCCGACATGCTGCTAATTCCGGATCCCGACAGCGCTTTCGTGGATCCTGTGCGCGACGTGTCGACAATGGCCATCCTGTGCGATGTCTACGATCCGGTCACGCGCCAGCCCTATTCGCGTGACCCGCGCTACGTGGCCAAAAAAGCGGAAGCCTATTTGAAACAGACGGGTCTGGGGGATACCAGCTACTGGGGTCCTGAGGCCGAGTTCTTCATCTTTAACGAAATACGCTATGGCAGCGATACTAACACTGCGTTCTACTTCATTGACAGTCAAGAAGGGTGGTGGAATACAGGCAAGGAGACCGGTCCCAACCTGGGCGGCCACATTCCTCCCAAGCGTGGCTATTTCCCAGTGCCACCGACCGATACCCTGCAAGACCTGCGCAGCCAGATCACACTGGCGCTGGAGGCCGTCGGCGTTGCGGTGGAGGTGCACCACCACGAGGTGGCCACCGGTGGTCAATCCGAGATCGATCTGCGGTTCGATACGTTGACCAGCATCGCCGACAAGCTGATGAAGTATAAGTACATCGTCAAGAACGTCGCTCGCCAGAATTGCATGACGGCTACTTTTATGCCCAAGCCGCTCTTCGGCGACAATGGCAGTGGTATGCACGTCAACCAGAGCGTGTGGAAAGGCGACAGCAACATCTTCTTTGACGAAGCCGGCTACGGGCAACTGTCGGATGCGGCCAAGTACTACATCGGCGGGCTGCTCAAACACTCTTCGGCACTATTGGCCCTGGTGGCGCCGACGACCAATTCCTACCGGCGCCTGGTGCCCGGGTTCGAAGCACCGGTCAACCTGGCCTATTCCCAGAGAAACCGGTCGGCCATCGTCCGTATCCCGGTCTATTCCAAGAGTCCCAAGGCCAAACGCATCGAGTTCCGCGCGCCCGATCCCAGCTGCAACCCATACCTGGCCTTTGCCGCCCTGTTGATGGCCGGCCTGGACGGCATCCAAAACCGCATCGACCCCGGTATGCCTATGGACAAGGACCTGTACGACCTGCCGCCGGAAGAGGCCGGCCAGGTAAAGCAGGTGCCTGGTTCGCTGGAGAAGGTACTGGCGGCATTGGAAGCCGATCACGACTTCTTGCTCAAGGGTGACGTCTTTACCGCCGACGTATTGAAGGCTTACATCGCTTACAAGCGCCAGGTGGAGGTCGATCCGGTCCGTATGCGCCCGCATCCTTACGAGTTTACCCTGTATTACGATGCGTAGGCGTTCTGTGACGGCTGGTTAACCCTGTCCAGCCTTCAATCGAGTGGCTAATCTCGAGGGTTGTCCGAATTCACCGGGCAACCCTCTTGTTTGTCTGCCGGTCCTTTCCCTCTCAACTACTGGTGGCTGACCACCGGATCCAAGGGTGTGTCCCAAATCTTTTGTTGGAGAAAGGGCCGCACCAAGGCTTGGCTGTGAAGTAGGTTTGTGAGAGACGGCTCACATAATGTATTTGGAAGCGCACTGAATCAGGCAGCACGAAGACAAAAAACCGGCCACTGACTCACACGTCGATCAGCCAATTTAATGGGACACACCCCGAATCCAGTCATAACTTGACACACTTGATTCGGTTGCACTATTATTCATCGACGCGGGCCGATAGATGGCGCGCCTGGGGGAGCCAGGAATCACTTTATGATGCCACCGTTGCTGGAAACTGCGGCCCAAACGATTGCCGTTGTGGCGCTGGTTGTTTTGCCCGGCCTGACGCTTCTGGTCTGGCTGGTGCCTCGCCTGGAGATCGATTGGTTTGGCCGGCTGATACTGTCCACCGGCTTGAGCCTGGCTCTGTTCCCGTTGATGTTTTTGTGGTTGCGGGTGGCCGGGCCTGTGCGCGTCGGCGCCGTTCTTGTCTATTGCCTGCTGGCTGCCAGCGCCCTGTTGTCCACCTGGGGGCTGTGGCGCCATAGAAAATGGCACAACGGCCACGAGCGACTGCCGGGCTACTTCGGCTGGCTGGCCCTGGCTCTGACCCTGTTGGCGGTCGGTGTGCGGCTGTGGGCCATCAAGGGTTTGACCATTCCCTCCTGGGCCGATTCCTACCACCATACGATGATCGCTCAACTGATCGTCGACAATGGCGGCCTGTTCGATTCGTGGCAACCCTACGCGCCCTTGGAGAGCCTGAATTATCATTTCGGCTTCCATACTACGGTTGCTCTCTTCCATTGGCTGACCGGTACCAATCTGCCCGGCTCGGTCCTCTTTGTGGGCCAAATCATCAACGCCCTGGCGGCACTGGCAATCTACCCGTTGGCGGTACGGCTGACCAAGGACTGGCGGGCCGGCCTGTTGGCCAGCTTTGTGGCGGCCATGCTGACACCTCACCCAGCCTACTTCGTCAATTGGGGGCGTTACACCCAACTGGCCGGACAGGTGATCCTGCCGCTGGCTTTGTGGCTTACCTGGGAATTGGTCGACCATCGCTGGAATTGGCAGCGGTTGTTCTTGGCCGCGCTGGCCGTCGCCGGGTTGGGGCTGACCCATTACCGGGTGGTGCTGATGTACGTACTCATCGGCCTGGCCTGGTGGCTGGTATACGTCCTTGGGGATGCCGACCGGCGCCGTCAATGGCCGGCCTCGGTGGCAAAACTGGCGGCAACCGGAGCAACAGCCATCTTGATGATTCTGCCCTGGCTGGTGCACCTGGCGTTTAGCCGCCTGTTGGTACAACAGGCCAATCTGGCCGCCGGCAACGTGCCTCACGGTGACTACGTCGTTAAGGAATACAACCAATTTCATGACATCCTGCTTTTCTTCCCGTTGCCCATCCTGGGGTTAGCCGGGATTGGTTTTGTGCTGAGCCTGATTTACCGCCGCAGACTGGCCGCCTTTGTGACCCTCTGGGTAGGCTTTCTGTTTTTGATGGCCAATCCAAATTGGCTGCACTTACCCGGCACCGGTTTGGTCAACAACTTTGCGGTCGATATTTCGCTCTACATGCCGGTTTCGATTTTGATCGGCGCCGGTTTGGCCTGGCTGATCGGCTATGCCTGCCGCGTCTGGCGGTATGCGGCCTGGCTGGCGCTGGTTGCTGTGGCCGCTATGGCCGTTTACGCGCTGCCTTACCAATTACACATCGTTAAGCCCGAATTTGTGTACGTTACACCGGCCGACGAGCGGGCAATGGCCTGGATCGAGGAAAACACGCCCGCTGACGCCAGGTTCTTGATCAACGGATTTATGGCCTATGGCGGCACCACGCCGGCCGGCGCCGACGCCGGCTGGTGGCTGCCGCTGCTGGCCGGGCGACAAAACTCTATTCCGCCGCTGGAATTTACGGCCGAGACGCCGGCTTACCTGGGGCTGGCACGCGAGACACGCGACCTGGTAGCCGGACTGCAGCAGGTCGGAGTCGACAGCCCGGCCGGACTGGAACTGCTGCACCAATACGGCATCACCCACGTCTACATCGGTGCTAAAGATGGGCGGGTGTGGAACACCGGCCAACCTTTGTTGTCGGCTGCCGACCTGCAGGCGTCGCCCGATTTCCGCCTGTTGTATCACGAGGATAACGTGTGGGTGTTTAGTCTGTTGCCCTAGTCTGTCACGTTGCGCGTGTGGGCAACGTCAGGTAACTAGGAGAACCGGATGGTAACCTGCCAGTCATGAAATTCATTGTCATTGGCCCCACCTTTCCCTTTCGGGGCGGTATTGCCCACTACACCACGCTGCTCGTGCGAGCTTTGCGCCGCGAGCACACGGTTGAGTTCTATTCGTTCGAGAAGCAGTATCCACATTGGCTATTTCCGGGACGCACGGATGTCGACCCCAGCCAAGTGCCGTTGCGTGCAGAATGCCGCTATCCAATCCATCCGCTGAACCCACTCACATGGTTAACGACTGCCAATTTGATCCGTAAAGAGG
>CAZHBM010000250.1:0-6214 GCA_964529945.1 uncultured Anaerolineales bacterium
AACCACCTCGCGCAGCGGATAACGTTTACTGACCAGCGGCGCCAGGTCGAGACGGCCGGCATTTAGGATGGCGGCTGCCTGTTGGCAGTCACCGCTGCTGCAGGCAGTGGTGCCGGTGACCAGCACTTCTTTGTAGTGGATCAGGTTGGTGTTGAGTTCGACTGCGGGCCGGTCTTTGGGCAGACCGCCGAAGAAGATGACCCGCCCGCAGGTGGCCACCAAATCCAGCGCTTGTTGTTGCGCGGCGTGGGCCGGGGCGGCCACGATGACCACGTCGGCGCCCAGTCCCTGGCTCTCCTCGTTGACAACCTGTGCCAGGTCTAAATCGCGTGGGTTGACCAGGCGATCGGCACCGGTCAGCGCAGCCTGTTCGAGTCGGGCCGGCGACAGTTCGCTGATCAGGACGCGGCTGGCGCCGCGCAGGCGGGCCAACATGGCGTGCATCAAACCGATTGGGCCGGCGCCGACCACCAACACCACGTCACCCAGATGGACGTTGACGGCATCCTGGCCGCGCAAGACACAGGCGAAAGGCTCAGTCAAGGCCGCCGCGGCCGGATCGACTTCTGGTTGGATGGGAATGATATTGCCTTGAAGAATCATTCGGGCAGGAATGCGCATGAACTGGGCGAATGCGCCATCCATCGTAATGCCGATCGCTTCGTACTGCCGGCAGAGATTATTGTTGCCGCTGGTGCACAAGCGGCAGTGACCGCAACCGATGTTAGGAGCGACCATTACCGTCTGCCCCGGTTTCAGGTCCTTGACTTCGGGACCGACTTCGACCAGGTCGCCGACCACTTCGTGGCCGGGAACCCGTACCGTACCCGGCGAGTAGAGCCGGTGGGCGCCGTGCAGAATGCGCAGGTCGGTGCCGCAAATCCCGGCCGCCCGCACTTGCAGCAGCGCCTCGTCGGGGGCAATGACCGGCGTGGGGCGTTCTTCCAGGCGGATGTCGCCCGGACCGTGGTAGACTGCTGCCAACATAGGCGCACCACTCCTTCCGTCAGTTGGAATCAGGGGGTCAGTATTTCGCTGAGATAGACCGGGCGTTGTTCGATAAACGACTTGGTGCCTGCCAGCACGCCCGCCACCGCCCATCGACCGTCGTGACCATCCACCTGCGGCGGCTGGTCGTTAAGGATGCAGTCGATGAAGTGTTCCATTTCGCGGATGTAGCCCCAGGCAAAGCGTTCTGGCCAGGTGCGGTAGATGGGCGTCACCAGGCCGTGATCACGATCAGTACAGACGACGACCGCCTGGCTCTGCATCTGGCCGATTTGCATGATCCCCTTCTCGCCCACGATCTCTACCCGGGCATCGTAGCCGTAATCACACGGGCAGACGCCGGAAATACTGCCCAGGGCGCCGCTTTGGAAGCGAATATTTACCAGGGCATTGTCGTAGAAGTCGGGCGCATCGATAGCATGGCGCGGTCCTTTGAAATTGGCGATTTCCGCGTACACTCTTTCCGGGTTGGAGGTAACCAACCAGCGGGTACAATCCCAGTCGTGGCTGTTAACCTCTGCTAGCAGGCCGTTGGAGGTGCGCATGTCGCGTGCCCAGGCGGGGGGCAGACCGGGACCGTGACTGAGGGACTTGACCAGCATCGGCTGGCCGATTTCACCAGCCTGAATCCTCTGGTAGGCGGCGACAAATTCAGGGTCGAAGCGGCGCATAAAGCCCATCTGTAGCCAGGTGCCGGCCCGACTTACGGCGGACAGAATCCGGTCGCATTCCTCGATGGTCAGCGCCATCGGCTTTTCCAGCAACAGGTGCTTGCCGGCTAAAGCGGCAGTCACCGCCAGAGAACAATGGGTATTGGTGGGCGTGGTGATGACGACGGCCTCAAAGTCAGCCGACTCAAGTGCTTCCTCCAATGAAGTGAAGCGGGCTGCAATGCCGAAGTCGTTTCCGGCGGCGCGCAGTGCTTCCGGGTTGGGGTCCACCAGGGCAACGGGTAGGCCTTGGGGCACGTGGTGCCTGAGCGAGTGAGCGTGGACGCGGCCGGCGCGACCGGCGCCCACCAGGCATACGCGGATGGGACTGGGCATAGGTTAACCTCCAGACGTTATGTGAGCACAATCGCAACTAAGTTGCCGGTGCGTCAGGAATGTCGGCCAGGCGCTGGAATATGGACACGGTATCGGTCAACAGGCTGGCATACAGCTCGGCCAGCGGCCGGTAGAACTGGTGATATTCGGGCCGCGGTTCGAAACGCGTGGTGGGTTGGACAAAAGACTTGGCGGTGGCCTTGATGTCGTCGAAGACGCCGGCGGCGTAACCGGCGACGATAGCCGCCCCCATCACCGCGTACTCCTCGCGGTTGAGCTGCACGTAGGGAATGCCCAGCACATCGGCCTTGATCTGATTCCACAGCCGGCTGGATGCGCCGCCGCCGATAACACGTGCCTCACGGAACTCCAGGTGCGGCAGTAACGAGCGTTCAATCGATAGATAGTAGGCGTATTCGTAGGCGACCGCTTCCAGCATAGCGCGGTAGAGGTGCGGCTTGGTGTGGCTCCAGGTGAAGCCCAGCCACGTCCCGCGGATATCCGTGTTGCTGGGGCAGACGCTGCCGCCCAGGTGGGGCAGGAAAATACTGCGGTCGGAACCGGCTGGTACCGTCGCTGCGGCCTGGTCTAAAATGGCGTAAATGCTATCGCCTTCGGCTTCCGCCAGGGCTTTCTCCTCGGCTACGAACTCATCGCGGAACCAGCGCAGGTTGAGGCCGCCGCCATTGATGTAAGCCAGAGCATACCACAAGTCGGGCACCACCAGATGCGCGGTGAACAACGTCTTATGCTTGACGTCGGGCACGTATTTGTCGGTACAGATGGTGAACACCGAGGCGGTGCCGGCCACGTCCAAAACCACGCCCGGTTCGACCATCCCGGCTCCCAACGTGCCGGCGCCCTGGTCGCCACAGCCGGCCGCGATCGGTGTGCCGGCCGACAGGCCACAGCCACGGGCCGCCGACTTTGTCAGGTGGCCGATGATCTCCCACGGCTGAACGATACGCGGCAGTTTTTCCACTGGCACGTCGAATAGATCGCACAACTGTTTGTCCCAGACCAGGTTGACGGTATCACAGAAGGAGGCGAAGTTGAGATGGGTGGTGTCGATCCAGGCGTCGTCGGCCTTGAGTCCGGCCATACGGCCGGCCACGTAAGTGGTAGGCATAACGAACTTGTGGATCTTCTTGAACGTTTCCGGCCGCTCGTGCTTCCACCACAGGATTTTTGGACCGTGGCAGTAGGTGGGCGGCCCTCCGGTCTTTTCGATGATCAGATCCTCGTAAGGTCTCATCTGCTCGATGTACGGCTTACAGCGTGTATCAAGCCAGGAATCATAGGGAGTGGGCGTGCCCCAGTCGGCATCGATGGCGGCAACACCGGCCATTTGACCATCGCAGGCAATGGCAGCTACGTCACCAGGCGTGATACCGCTCTTGTCGACGCAGGCCTTGATGGTGCGAACGGCCGAACCGTAGAAATCTTCCGGGTCTTGCTCGACCCAGCCAGGCTTGGGGTAATGCAGAACGGTTTCCTCGTAAGCACTGGCCAACAGGTTGCCTGCGGCGTCAAAAATGGCAGCTTTGGTGCCGGTGGTACCCAGGTCAACGGCCACAAGAAACGGTTTTTGCACGATGCAACCTCCCTTGGTAGATGACGGCAATCGGCTAGTGCGATGCATCTTGGCGTGAATAATCGGAGAAGGCGGGGGGCAGCCGGATGATCAACTCATTTCCTGCCCGCCCGTGATATTGATAGCCTGGCCAGTCATATAACTGGCGGCGTCCGAGCAGAGAAAGACTACCACGTTGCCGATCTCCTCCAGTGTGATCTCACGACCGAGTGGAATCTTGGAGGTGTAGTAGTCGCGTACCTCTTCAACGTCCATACCCAACTTCTTGGCGTAGCTGTAACGCAAGGTGTTATCCCAAAGAGGGGTAAAGACGCTGCCGGGGCAGATGGCGTTGACGTTGATGCCATAAGTTGCCAGGTCCATTGCCAGGCTTTGGGTGAAGCCGATGATACCGAACTTCGAAGTGCAATAGGCGCTGAGCCAAAGGCCGCCGCGTTTGCCCGACTTGGAGCTAACGTTGACAATCTTTCCGTACTGTCGCTCCATCATCAACGGTGCCACGGCCTTCGAGCACAGGAAGCAGGACTTGAGGTTGACGGTCATAGTGCGGTCCCAGTCGTCCTCGGTCAGTTCGGTGATATGGCCGGGGATGGCAATGCCTGCATTGTTGACCAGGATATCGATGACTTTGAACTCGGAGATGGCCTGCTGGACCATCATGTGCACAGCATCGCTGTGGCTAACGTCGGCAGCCACAGCCATGGCGCGCTGCCCCGTTGCTTCGATTTCGTGGGCAGTGGCGCGGGCACTCTCCGAATCAATGTCGTTAGCGGCAACGTCGGCACCGGCGCGGGCCAGCGAAAGGGCAATGCCTTTGCCGATTCCCTGTCCGGCACCTGTGACCAGAGCGATGCGCCCAGCCAGCGGTTTACTCATCGGATGACCTCCCGGAGGCATCTGCGTCAGCGCGCTTTATATGTCCGTTTGCCGGCTTTTTTTGGAGATGGCGGCAATGAACTGCTGAAGCAGACGTTTTTGGGTCAAAGAAGCAATCACTGCATGTCCCAAACAGCCGCCCTGGTGCGAATGGCATCGCGAACATCATATCATAAGCGCCTGGGCGAGTCAATCGATTTCTCATCGACAACCTTGATCGGCGCACGATCAAGGAACACGCGCGTCAAGAAAGGGAGCCTTCAGCCTGCAATTTGGTGCCGCTCAATGGTCCGAAGCGCCCCCAATTTGTATAGTGAAAAGCTGCACAGAAACGTCGACAATGCTTGACAGTATTGAACAAATGTGATAGAATGCCGATGTCATCGTTAACGGGAACGTTAACGATGACTCCGCAAAGGCAGTATGCGACTCAAGACCACGCGAACATGGTTGACACTGGTCGGCTTGTGCTTTATAATGGAGTCGTTGACAAACAAGTGTCGGCAGGCCGGTTAGAATCGTGTTTGGGAGAAAGACAATGATCGTCAGTGCTCTACATTACACGGCGTTGGCTTTGGACACTATCCGCCTTTCCTCATCCCATCCCTCTCCGAGCATCTTAGGCGATCATTACATTGCAGTAGTTGAGCATGCCGCAGGCGTTGGTCGAACGTTCTGCCCGATGATTGGCCAACCTTTTCGTTTACTCTGGGTTCTATAAGTAACCATGATGCCTTTTTGGCGCAACTACCCCTAGCTCATCTAGACTGTTCACGAACGAGAATTGTTTCATCACTCATAATAGATAGAAATGCTTTCAGTCAGTCAATGCAAAACGACGGCAGTTAGTAGTTTGTGAGACGGTACGCTTGTCTCGCGCGCTGGGATCACACCGTGATCTTGCCCGCCGGCGCCGGAAAATTCGAGACATCTCATATTATCGACCCTGAAGTGTTGGCGACAATTGGCGTGTAGCCGTGCAGGATCGTCGAAGGCAACCCTAAATGCGGAGCCCACTCAGGCGGCACCTGACCGCAAGTAAGAGTTTCCTGCGTAATCTCATTTGGGGACTTCTGCGTGTTTCGTGGTCGGGATGGCTTACTGGGACATCCTGTACACCCGCGCCAGTAGATGCGGCGAGGCTGGAGACTGTTCTGTTCCTGGAGTGGGGCACTTTTGCTCTTCAGGCAAGCTATCGATCAGTGAAAGGGGGTGGTCGGCCCTAAGATGCCCGGTAGATGGTAACAGTAAGTGGCGCTGTTGGCCGTTCCCGGCGCCAAGAAGCGGAGAACGGCCCCCAAGTCATTGTTGACGACAGTACAGAAAAGCCGTCTAAGGAGGAAGAAGGCAAATGAAACGTGGTTTGATAGTTCTATTGGCACTGGTGGTCATTTTCTCGTTGCTGGCTGCCCAGTGCGGCGGCCCGGCGCCGACACCGGAAAAGATCGTCGAGACCGTGGTGGTCGAGAAAGTGGTTACCCAAGAGGTAGAGAAGCAGGTTGAGGTCGTCGTCACCCAAGAGGTAGAGAAGCAGGTTGAGGTGGTAGTGACACCAACGCCGGAGCCTGCGCCCGAACAGGCGATGATCATGGGCTTCCCGACCGAGATTGAGATCGAGGCAGATAGGTAGATAGTGGTTTTTGTTTATATTGTTGCTTGTATGGTAGATCTCGGTTGTGGGGGTTTGATT
>CAZHBM010000251.1:0-6205 GCA_964529945.1 uncultured Anaerolineales bacterium
TGCGTCTGGATTCTGGAAAATAAGCTGGATGCTATGTAGAAGTTCAGACTTTCGCTTGTCCAACGGCTGTGTGAGATCGAAGCGATGATCAAAAGTCAGTTGCCCCGAAACTGAGGTCATCAGACCACTCAAGGCGCGGGAGATCGTCGTTTTTCCACTACCTGATTCGCCTACCAGGGCGAAGGTTTCACCGGGATCGATGTTAAATGAGATATCTTCGATTGCGTACACCGGTTCACGCCGCAGACTCCCGGGAATTCTTCGTGTACCGTAACCGGCATCGAGATCCTTCACTTCCATCAGCGCACTCGCATCCGTCAAATCTGCTTCTTCTACCACGTCGTTTGGAACGGCTGGCTGCCCCACGCGTTCCTGGTAAGGAGGAACATTCTCCACCCGCCAGCAAGCCACCCAGTGCTCGGGTTCAAGCGCTGTGAGTTCTTGAGGCTCCTGGTAACAGCGGTCCACGGCGAACTCACAGCGCGGAGCAAATGGGCACCCGTCGGGCAACTCATCTCGACGGAGTAAGCCCTGCAACAAGAGTGTTTGTTGGCGTGAAGGTGCGTTGATCTTTGGTACAGAGGCAATCAGGCCCTGAGTATACGGGTGTCGAGGCTGCTTGAAGATGGTGTACCTGGAAGCGACTTCTACCATACGACCGGCATACATCACGCCAATACGGTCGCAGATTTGAGCCACAACTCCGAGGTTGTGCGTCACATACACCATACTCATACCCAGACGAGATTGAAGGTCTTTCAACAAATCGAGGATCTGTGCCTGTGTCGTGACATCCAGACCTGTCGTCGGCTCATCGAGTAGAACCAGGCTGGGTTCGCAAACCAGCGCCATGGCGACCAGCACCCGCTGCTGCTGCCCGCCGCTTAGTTGATGCGGATACTTGTCGAAGAGCTTTTCCGGCGCCGGCAAACTTACCAATCGGAATAACTCTAGCGTGCGCTCTTTGGCTTTTCGTGCACTCGAACAGAAACGATTGACCAGGAGAGTCTCGACGACTTGTTTACCGACTCGCATGCCAGGGCTGAGCGCCGTAGTGGGATTCTGCGGTACGAGCGTAATCGTGCGCCCGACGATCTGTCTCAATTCTGCCCCATGCAGTTTCAAAATGTCTTGACCCGAAAACCACACGCCATCACCGTGATAGTGACAACCAGGTGGACGGTAACCCAACATCGCATTGGTAGTTGTCGACTTGCCGCAACCCGACTCCCCCACCAGGCCAAATGTCTCGCCGGCATCGACGTACATGTTCAACCCGTCAACGACTGTCACCCATTGCCCGCGCTGCCAGTAATCTACAGAGAGATTGTTAATCGTAATCAATTTATCTGGATGGTGCATATGGATAATCCTCCACCAAAGTGCCTCGCCGCTAAGGTCTGCGCTGAGCGGTTCGGCCAACAATGCGTGCGATGCCTTCGGTGCACAAGTTGAGCCCAACAACCAAGAGGGCCAATGCCACACCGGGACCCAATACAGTAGCCGGCGCAGATACGAGAGCACTGCGGTTTTCACTGAGCATGAGGCCCCATTCCGGAGTTGGGGGCCTGGCACCGAAGCCCAGGAATCCCAATGTGCCGATGAGTACCGGAGCATATCCAGCTCTTACGGCGAATTCTACCAACAAGGTCCCGGATGCATTTGGAAGCAACTCACGCACCACAATGTTCCAGGCGGATTCGCCACGCAGTCGAGCAGCCGTGATGAAATCTCGTGTCGACAATTCAAGAGCACAGGCACGCGCCATTCGCGCGATACGCGGCGCATACACAATTCCCACAACGCCAATGAGCAGTAACGGATTTCCACTTAGCTTGGCCCCCGCAGCAGCGATGATAACCAGGCCGAGGACGATGAAGGGGATGCTGATCAACGCTTCGCTGATCCTCATGACCACATCGTCAAACCACCCGCGCAAATAGCCGCTCAGAAGCCCGACAAGTGACCCAACCACCAATCCCAACACAGTACCCGACAGGGAAAGAATTAGAACGTAGCGGGTACCATAAACGACCCGGCTGAACACATCCCGCCCCAGCTGGTCTGTTCCTAACAAATGCGCTGCGCTGGGCGGGCTTAAGGGAGGCGCAGTCCCAATCTGCTTGAAACTATAGGGTACCCACCAGGATCCGGTTACGGCAACAATCAGGTAAATCAGCAGAATGGCAGAGCCTATCCACAGTGTGAGAGGCAGGGTTCGCGCACGCTGCCAAACGGTCTGCTCTGAATAGCGTGTAGGGCAGTTCAAGGGAGCTGTAAGTTCGGTCATGATTGCCTCCTAACCCGTTCGCAATCTGGGGGTGAGCAGAATCCCCAGGACATCGGCAACCAAGTTTGCAAGAATGTAAACGAGGGACACGATCAACACAATGGCTTCGACAACCGGAATGTCCAACAACTGGATAGCATTGATCAATTGGCTGCCGATACCGGGAAAGGCGAATACGCGCTCCACCACCACCACACCGCCAATAAGATACGCCAGGTTAAGCGCCGTGACATTCAACGTCGGTAGTAGCGCATTGGGCATGGCGTGGCGCCAGGCCACCTGCCAGGTGGAAAGTCCTCGAATTCGGGCCATCTTGATATAATCTGCATCGAGCACCTCGATCAGATTATCACGCAACATACGTATGCCATACACTGAAGAGACAATCGCCAGAGTAATCGCCGGAAGAGCTATAGTACGCAACAGATCCGGGACGCCTTTTACGTTCTCCAACACAGACATGGTCGGGAACGCCGATACTTTGACAGCAAAAAAGAGTAGCAGCAGGGTTGCCAGAACGAACTCGGGCGTCGAAAGACCGATGAGAGTCAGAATGGAAATGACGTTGTCAGCGGGGCCATTGCGATTTATCGCACTCACAATAGCCAGGATCAGAGTCATCGGAACATATAGAATAAATGCAAAGGTCGCCAGCATAAGCGTGTTTTTGAGCTTGGGAGCGATCACCGTGCCCACATCCCGCCCGCTGGCCAGCGAGCGGCCAAAATCACCATGCACAACACCGCCTATCCAATCAAGATACCGTTGATAGAGAGGTAGATCAAGATTCATTTCTTGGCGGAAAATCGCCTTCTGTTCCTCAGTTGCAAAGCGTCCCAAAATCCGTGTTGCAACGTCACCAGGCATGGCTTCAAGAGCCAGAAAGATGATCAGGGACACCAGCAACAAAGTCAGGATCGAAAGCGCCAGACGGGACCCAATAGTTCGCCAAACCATAAGCATCTCCTTGTGAATCGACCGCGCCGTTCGCCGGTCCTGCAGAGCGCATGGCTCTGCAGGACCGATCGATACTAACGTTGCACTTATAGTAGCCCGGCTACCGGCTACATGCGATCTGACTCCAGTCGTTGTTGAAGTTCTGCACGTGAGGAGTCCAACCACCACACTCGGCACGCATACCGGCCACGGCGTGGACAAACATTGGGATGATCACCCCGCCGTCGTCGGCAATCATCTGTTGCATTTCGTGAAGGTACCCAGTTCGCTCTGTCTCGTCCAGCGTACTTGCCGCTTTGGCCATCAACTGATCGAACTCAGGCCGGCACCAGTGGGTCTCAGGATATTGAGAGTCACAGGTATACGCCATGCCTTCGGCCACAAGAACCGGTCGGCGCGACCAGGCGGAGGTCACGAAGGATTGTGTCAGCCACACGTCATCCCAGAACGACTCGGCAGGTGTCTGAATGACATTGACTACGATGCCTGCCGCAGCCGCCTGCTCAGCAAACACCTGAGACATACGTGTTTCCCCGGGGACCGCCTCACTGGTGTACAAATCCAGGGTCAATGGATTGCTTTCATCGTACCCGGCTTCAGTCAACAGAGCTTTCGCGCCTTCGATGTCCTGAGCGGGGGCTTCCTTCCCATACAGATAAGACATGGGGTCCGTAATCGGGATAGGATTGTCGGCGCCAGGTTCACCGTAGCCAAGCAGGACCGTCTGAACCATCTGATCCCGATCGACCACCTTTTTCAACGCTTGCCTGACTTTGAGGTCATCGAATGGCGGCGTATCGGTGAACATTGAGAAGGTCATAGAGTTGCCGGCCGCGGTCTCCAGGAGACTGAGGTTATTATCATCCTGCAACGTGGGCAGCACAGCGCTGTCTATCTGCAAGACGACATCGATGTCCCCACCTTGGAGGGCAGCGGCAGCCGTCGTTGCTTCCTGGATCGTCCGGATTTCAAGGCAAGGTGCCTTGGGCATCCCTTCTTGCCAGTAATTCGGATTGGCGACCAAACGAACGTAGTCGTTGCCCGGCTCAAAGAAATCGGCCATATATGGCCCGGTACCTACGCCATGCAGCCGCAAGTCCTCAGCTTTGGCTCCCTCGGGAACAATACCGGTTTCCTTGGTCGTGAGAATCATCGGCAGGGTAACCGACGGTTCCGCCGTCTTGAAGACCACTGTCTGAGGATCTACTGCCTCGATACTATCTGGGGTCAGGATGGGTGAAAGGATGGCATAGGCAGAAGAACCAAGGTCAGGATCAAGCATGCGCTGATACGAGTAGACCACGTCAGCGGCGTCAAAATCCGATCCATCGTGGAAGGTGACACCTTTGCGCAAGTGGAAGGTCCATTCGGTCGCATCGGCATTAGATTCCCACTTTTCAGCCAATTCGGGAACCACTTCGAAGTTGGACGTGACATCCACCAATCTTTCGTAAACGGCATACACATAAGGAGCATCACCACCGGAGTAGAGAATGGCGGGGTCCATCGACATTTTTTCGCCGCTCGACTCATAGTTGGCAATTCGTACGCAGGCCTCGTCTCCGGCCGCCGGCTGTTCCGCTTCTTCGGTCGCCATCGGAGCTTCCGTGGCTACCGGCTCCTCCGTCGCCATCTCCTCGGTGGCGGCAGGCTCTGCCGCCTCCTCCGTGGCCGCAGGGGCTTCTGTAGCTGCCGGTGCTTCTGTGGCAGCCGGTGCTTTCGTTGGCGCTGGAGCTTCTGTCGGCGCTGCCCCACCGCAAGCACTCAGCAATAAGCTAAGCACTATAATGACGCCAAACATGTGGTGCACTTTCACGGTCTTTCCTCCTCTGAAATTGAGCTACACGTTGATGGCCAAAATCAAAACCTTAACAAAGAAACGTTGTCGGCAGACCTCCTCCCTTCCAGTATTTCCACACATTCATCTAAAGACGTGTGGTGCGCAAACTTCCACATTCTGGCTTGGCCACGCGTACGAAACGCGTAGACTGCAGCTCAAGCAAGAGTCATATACGGCGCTACCTGCTGTACAAACTCGATTGAACGCCGCACCCGATCGTCAGGGTCATCAATGAAATCGCCCGGCACACCAAGCTCGAAGCTTACAACCAGTTCATCGTAGCCAAAGCGTTGCACCGAACGGTCGACATCCATATCCCTGAGCGCGTCTAGATACTCTTTCGTAGGAGTGAAACCGGTTCCAATGGGCTGATTGGTGTGCAGGTAGGGTTCGTGATCGCTGAAATGCGCGTGAATGATTGAATCACCTAGCCGTTCCAGATCCGCCCTGCCCTCACGCGCCAACGCCATGTGTCCCAGGTCAACCAACGTGGTGAAGTTGGGTCGAGCCACGTCGTCCATCATACGAACGGTGGACGCAATATCGTTCACCAGGAACCAGACGTAGGGTTCCGCTTCCTGAACGATGTAAACGTCCCGCTTCGCCGCATAGTCGCACAGTCGTTGCAGAAAACGCACCGACCTGTTCCAGGCTTCGTCTCGACCAACGCCAAATGCCCATTGTCCGGCATTCAGCATCATCTGGTTGATGCCCCAGAGAGTGGCCAGGTCGATTGCCTTTTTGAGATAATCGAAATTCACTTCGAGCGTCGCATCGTCAGCCGAAGGAATGTTGTGGAGCGCGTGACAGACATAGTTGCGTGGCGTCAGTCCTAGCGACGCCATCTCACGTTTCACCAACTTGGCATCTTCTCGGGTCAGATGTGCCGGGCCACCGTGGAAAACACCGTGAATATCCACATATTGGAAGCCAAGCTTTGCTGCGTGTTCTCAACTCGTTTTCAGCGGCCTCTCATCCGAGATGTACCACAGTCCGGTCAACATGCCGATTTTCATACTCAAACTCCCCGCAACCCGGTTCTGTCTTATGCAGGATGGCTTCCCCACAATTCGGGCCGCCGTAAAGCAGAACCAGGCCGGCAACCTTGTCCTCTTCGA
>CAZHBM010000252.1:0-6187 GCA_964529945.1 uncultured Anaerolineales bacterium
GCCATACAGCCTGGACAACGTGTGCTGGTGGTAGACGATCTCTTGGCAACCGGCGGTTCGGCTCGTGCGGCTGTCAGCCTCGTGGAACGGCTGGGTGGTTTGGTAGCCGGGACCGCCTTTGTGGTAGAGCTCGATTTCCTCGACGGGCGCAAGAAGTTGGAGGGTTACGAGGTCTATTCTCTGATCCACTACGATTGAGCCGGCCATTACTGCCGAAGGTTGAAACGAAAGGGCAAGCCCGTTTTTCCGGGCTTGCCCTTTCGTATTTCTTGCCACTGGTTACTTGTCCAGTTCTCGTCCTTTATATTGTCGGGCGTAATATTCCTGGTAATGGGCGCCACTCTTGATCTTGCGCCACCACCATTCGTTGTCCACGTACCAGCGAACGGTATTTTCGATAGACTGCTCGAAGGTGTGACTGGATTGCCAACCCAAGGATCGGATTTTGGCGCAATCCAGGGCATAGCGGCGGTCGTGGCCTGGCCGGTCCTTGACCGGTTGGATCAGGTCTTGTGACCGGTTCAACAGCTTCAGGATCAGCCGGGCCATGTCGATGTTGCGCGTTTCGACCTCTGTTCCCAGGTTGTATATCTCGCCCAGTTCGCCCCGATGTAAGGCAGTGTCGATCCCCTGGCAGTGATCTCCCACGTACTGATAGTCACGCTTCTGGGTGCCGTCTCCATATAGTGGCAGGGGAATGGCGTCTATCGCATTGGTGATGAAGAGAGGCACCACTTTCTCCGGGTATTGGTAAGGTCCGATGTTATTACTGCCGCGGGTAATCGTTACCGGCACATGAAAGCTGGTAAAATAAGCCAGGCACATCATGTCGCCACCGGCCTTGCTGGCCGAATAGGGGCTGCGGGTGTGCAGACGATCCGTTTCAACTGAGCGTCCTTGCATTACCTCGCCATACACTTCATCGGTACTGACCTGGTGATAGCGTTCAACCTGATATTTCTTGGCAGCTTCCAACAGCACGTAAGTGCCAAACACGTCCGTCTGAATGAAAGCACCCGGCTCCACCAGGGACCGGTCCACGTGACTTTCGGCGGCGAAGTTTATGATGGTGTCGATGTGAAAATCGCGCATCGTCCGGTCGACGGCATCGGCATCACAGATGTCGCCCTGAACAAAAGTGTAACGCGGGTGGGCAACCAGGGACTTGAGATTGTCCAGATTGCCGGCATAGGTCAGTTTATCCAGAACTACCACGTTGTAGTCTGGATAGGTTTCCAACATGTAATGGACAAAATTGGAACCGATGAAACCCGCTCCTCCGGTTACCAGCAAGTTCTTCATAGAAGCAGCTCCTGCAGAATGCGCTGCGCTACTTTTCTTCGATGGTGATGCTGTCGATAACGTCGCCCGGCTCGTCGGCTGCGGCCGACTGCGGGTCACGCGGGGTCAGGTTTTCGACCACGTCCAAGCCCGACACAACCTTGCCGAATACGGTGTGCATACCGTTCAGGGTTGGTTGCGGGCTTGTGGTGATGAAGAACTGACTTCCATTGGTATCCGGGCCGCTATTGGCCATGCCCACAATGCCGGGTTCATCAAAGCTTAAATCAGGATTGAGCTCGTCCGAACAGCGGTAGCCTGGCCAGGCCATACCCAAACCGGTTGGATCGCCCGCTTGAGCCACAAACCCAGGAACGACCCGGTGGAAGGAAGTGCCGTCGTACCATCCCTGTTGAGCCAGAAAGACGAAATCGTTGACCGTCACCGGCGTCTGATCGGCAAACAGGTCGATGACGATGTCGCCCTTTTCGGTCTTAATGGTAGCCTGATACTGCTTACCCGACTCGATGACCTGTGGTGGAGGCTCGTCAAACTGCATATCTTTGATCTGCACCAACTGCACAAACAGGTCGAACGCCTGCGGCGAGAAACCGAACTGCTGGGTTGGATAAGGCACGCCATTGCCGATGAAGCTGGGCGTGCCGCCCAATCCAAGCGCTACCGCCTCATCGTAGCCTTGTTGCATCTTGTCTTCATATTTTTTGCTGGCAATGTCTTCGTCGAAGGTTTCGACATCCAGTCCAAGTTCCTCGGCGTAGCCGGACAGGATGTCAGGCATTTCCTCGACCGTCTTTTCGCTCCAGTCCGCCTGCCGGTCATATAGAAGGTTGTACATTTCCCAGAAAGCTCCCTGGGCGCCGGCGGCTTCGGCGGCTTCGCCGGTGATAAGCGCCTTGTCGTGAATCGACGTCAAAGGAAAGTGACGGTAAACGTGACGTACGCTGCCTGTTTCTGGATCCGCCAGTGCTTCTATCATCGGCTTGACGCCGGCACAGGCGGGGCACTGAAAGTCGGCATACTCAATCAAGGTAACAGGTGCGTTTTCCGGCCCACGAACCCAATCCTCTTCGGTAACCGGCGGTATGTTGGGCATGGTAGGAATCGGCGCCACGACACAGGTCGGATTAGGGTTGGGTGTCGGGTAAGCGGCTTCCTCGGTCGGTGCCGGCGTCGCCGCCGCTTCTGTGGCTTCAGGGCTCGGCTGCGTTTCTTCAGTCGCTGCCGGCGTCGGTGCAGCGGCGACCTCGGTCGGTGTCACGGCAGCAACCGTTTCTGTTGCCGGTTGTGCAGTCGGGCTGTTAGCGCCGCAGGCCGCCACTACAATCACAACCACAATCAAGGCAGCCAGTACGGCTATATATCGTTTCATTAATCGATCCTTTCTGGGATATAGCGTAATCCAGGCCACCGGCCTGGAACAATGACCGGATTGTACTCCCCGGAGCAGGGAAGCGCAAGCCTTTGACATTAATAATCACCAAAAGGGTGTGTCCGCGATCCTTTTGGTGGAGAAATTGGACCGAGTCAGGGCTTGGCTGCGAAGTAGACTCGTGAGAGGCCGGCACACAAGGTTTTAAGAAGCGGCAAAAAAGATAAAACCGGCCGCCGACTCTTTTGGTCATCTATAAAAAAATAGGACACGCCCTCACCAAGGCTATGGATTGGCGTCCAACTCCAGGCGTGATATACTCTTGCCAACTATGACAGGCATCGAGAATATTTCCTTTACACCACGACCTTCCCAACTCTCCACCACAGTGTCTGCCTTCAGAGGCCGTCATGCGTAACCGATCCCGTGTCTTGGATTTGCTTGCCCGGCTGTTGCTCGTCGTCTTGGCAGTCCTTTTCTCTTTGGCGCTCCTTGAATTGGTCGCCCGCTTGCTGGGGCCACCTTACGGTACAACAGATAGTATTTACGAATGTGACCGTCTGCTGGGGTGGCGTGGCAAGCCGAATGTCTCCCGGATAGTGACCACGGATGGGTATAGCCACATGACGTTCTGGAATTCCCATGGCATGCATGACGGCGAGTTCACAGTGGCCAAGCCGGAGGACACATTTCGGGTCCTGATGATGGGAGATTCCTTCGTCGAGGCTTTGCAGGTGGACGAGGGGGCGACCAGCCAGCACGTGCTGGAGAATATCCTGGCTTCGGTTGCGCCGGCCAACACCCGCATTGAAGTCATTGCGGCCAGTTCCGGTGGATGGGGGCCGACCCAGGAATTGATGTTCTTCCGCAACGAGGGAAAAGCGTACGCCGTGGACCTGGTGCTCGTTATGTGGGTGCCGGAGAATGACCTGCTGGATATTTTACCGGACGAGCGATTGACTCACGGCGGTGTGAACTGTTATGCGCCCTATTTCGCTGTCTGTGACGGGCAATTTGACCCTGGTCCCTGGTTCTCAACCCCGGGCGTGCAACCGACCTGGCAGCACTGTTCACCGTTGAAGAAGAAGTTAGTCAGCGGTTTGAATCGACTCTACTTTTCTTCCAGGCTGTATCAGCGATTGGAGCCGTTGCTGGGCCAATTGCATCACAAGATCGAGTACGCCAACCCTTACGCACCGTGGCTGTTGGGTGATCATGTGTTTCCTGTGCTGAACTATTCTTATCAGTTGACCGCGGGCATCTACGGACGTTTGGCTGAAGAGGCGGCCCAGGCGGGCGCCCAAACCGCTTTTGTTATTGTGCCCTCCAAGCAGGCGCTGTACGTCGAATCCGAACCGGGGTATCTCGAGAATCTATTGGAAAACGGCGTCGAGATTGGGGGCGGCGAGATCGACGTCACACTACCCAACCAGGTGTTCGAAACACTGATGGCGCAAAAGGGACTGGCGGTCCTGGATCTCTATCCCGAGTTTCTGTCACGAATGCCAGACGCCGGCGAGCCTCTATATTGGGAAACCGATACCCACTGGACCGTAGCCGGTAACCGTTTGGCTGCCCAGCTCATTGCCGATTGGCTGGTAGAAAACGGCCTTGTCCCTAGCAATCGTCAGGCGGAGTAGGGCCGGCAAGGTAGTCCAATCATTGGAGTTTTCACGACATAGCGAGGTGAAACGATGCGTGCCATATATTTTGACGGTGACCTGAAAGTTCGTGAGGACCATCCTAAACCCAAGCCGGAAGCCGGCCAGGCGCTCATTCGTACACGACTGGCAGGCATCTGCAATACCGACCTGGAGATAACCCGCGGCTATCTAAATTTCACCGGCGTATTGGGCCACGAATTTGTGGGAGAAGTGGTGACCGCTGATGAAACACCGGAGCTGGTCGGCAAACGGGTGGCCGGTGAGATCAACCTGTATTGTGGCCGGTGCCCTACCTGCCTGCGCGGTGACGTAACGCATTGCCCGAATAGGACCAGTTTGGGCATAGACCGTCACCACGGGGTTATGGCCGAATACTTTACCCTGCCAACCGGCTTGCTTTACCCGTTGCCCGATGCCGTGTCAGATCGGCAAGCGGTCTTTGTCGAACCATTGGCTGCCGCTCTGGAAATCACCGACCGCCTGCACGTGCGACCCACTCATTCGGTGATTGTACTGGGCGACGGCAAGTTAGGAACCCTGATTGCCCAGGTACTGCGCCTGACCGGCTGTGATCTTCTGGTAGTCGGCAAACACGAGGAGAAGCTGGCTGTGATGCGGAACCTGGGGGTGCGCACTCGGTTGGTTGAGGAAAATCTGCGTCTGGATGCTGACATTGTGGTTGAGGCGACCGGCAGCCCCATAGGATTTGCCACGGCCAGGCAATTGGTCCGCCCGCGAGGTCAGATGGTATTAAAAAGCACCTTTCACGGCGATGTGACCGTGGATCTGAGCAGCGTTGTGGTCGATGAGGTATCGTTGATCGGATCGCGCTGTGGGCCTTTCGCGCCGGCCATTCGTTTGCTCGAGTTGGGCCTGGTGGCGGTGGACCCGCTGATTTCCGACCAATTCCCGCTCTCCGATGGCCTCAAAGCATTCGAGCGCGCTGCGACTCCTGGGGTTTTGAAGGTCCTGTTGGCCCCCGAGTGAGCCGGTTGGCTCAATCTTGCCCGCCTGGACGATGTGCCGCGCGGGAATCGGGTTGGGCGATGGCGGCCTTGAAGCCGATACGGCCGTAATGCCGGCGGAACCAGGCCAGGATAATGCCGCTACCGACCAGGATAGCGATCAATCCGATCAACCCTGCTTCCGGGCCAAAGGCGCCACCCGTCCATAGTGCCGGTCCGGATTGCCGGACGGCAATGAATGTTGCTCCCTGCACCTGCATCCCGCTGACAGGAAAACCAAAAACGTTACCCTGGAAGAAATTCCAACTGATGTGCAGGCCGATGGGAATGGCCAATTCGCCGGTCAGCGCGTAACCCAATCCCAAAAAGAGTCCGGCTGCCATAAGGTTGAGCGTGCTCATTGCTGAGGAACTGGGATTTGCTCCATGGGCCAATCCGAAAAGGATCGATGACAGCAACCAGGCCAGTGCAACCGCGTTGGCCGAACCCAGAAAGCGGTAATTGAGGCCTTCACTCAAGTTGTGCAGGATATAGCCCCTGGTCAAAGCCTCTTCGTAGATACCGACACAGATGTACAGCACAACAGGCATGAGAAGGGCCAACGCGAAAGGCTGTTGGGGGATGGCCGTGTAGAAAGTCTCGTCGATAGTAGCCCAGCCGGCGACGATTTCGACCGCAAAGATTCCCGTCATCAGCAAGGCGCCCAGTCCGAGCCCGAAGAAGAAGTCTCGCCACCACACGTGACCGAAGTGAAAGCCAAACCCCGACATAGGATGACGGTCCAGCAACCGGCTGGCCAGCCACAGGCTCACGAGGATGGCAACCAGTCCCGTCACACCAGAATAAAGGCCGGTGACTCCTGCACCAAGATGAATGGGTGCCAGCCC
>CAZHBM010000253.1:0-3506 GCA_964529945.1 uncultured Anaerolineales bacterium
GTACGGCAAACTTCCTTGTGAACTTCTTGATCGCACGTCACTACGCCAATTTCAAACTCGGATTTGACGTTGCGTTCTGGAAAATGACCATCGCCCGCTCCTGGCCCATCGGTATTTCGATTCTGTTTTCCCTGATTTACTTCAAATCCGATGTTCTGATCCTGAGCTGGGTCCGTCCCCTTACCGAAGTCGGAATTTACGCGGCGGCGTATCGCGTCCTGGAAATTCTGCCGGAGACCGAATTGTACTGGATCGAGACGTACGGCCGGGTGGCCTTGACCGGGGAGCCGGTCCTGTTTGAAGATTACTCGCAAGCATTCGGCAAATTCTTTTCCGTGACAGCCTACCGGCCGGCGCCCAACCAGTTCGCCAGTATCTTCACCGACGTCACCCAACGCAAACGGGCGGAAATGGCGCTGCGTGACAGCGAGAGCCTGTTGCGGACCATTGCCGAGAACTACCCCAATTCGTACGTGTCGATCATCGAAAAAGACCTTAGCATCGGTTTCACTTCCGGACAGGAATTTGTCAGATCGGGGCTGGATGCGGACGATTACACTGGTTTGACCCTCGAGCAGGTGTTTGGTGACCAGACACAGGTGATGGAAGCGCACTATCTGCGTACCTTTCAGGGCCAAGCGCAGTCGTTCGAACTCGTTGTCAATGACCAATACCAACTCTATAGGACGGTTCCCCTGGTCGCCGAAGACGGCAGCGTGCCACGCATTCTGGTCGTAACCGAAAATATTACCGACCGTAAAATGATGGAGCAAGAGCGCGAAAAACTGCAGGCCCAGTTGGTACAGGCGCAGAAGATGGAGGCGGTCGGCCGCTTGGCCGGCGGTGTTGCCCACGATTTCAACAATATGCTGACGGCCATTTTGGGGTACGCTGAACTGGCCCTCGACGAAATACCTGCACAGAGCAGCCTGCACGCAAAACTGGAGGCCATTCACGAGGCGGCGCGCCGCTCGGCCGACCTGACCCGCCAGTTGCTGACCTTTGCTCGCCGGCAAACCATCGAACCGCGGCCAATGAACCTGAACGAAACCGTTCCCCCTATGCTGGAGATGTTGCGGCGTTTGATCGGCGAGGACATCCGGTTGGCCTGGCTGCCGGGCCACAATCTGTGGGCGGTCAAGATGGATGCCTCGCAGCTCGACCAGCTTGTGAGCAACCTCGTCATCAACGCCCGCGACGCCATCGCCGGCGTCGGGCGCATCCTCATCGAGACGAACAATGTCAGCCTGGACGAAGACTATTGCACCCTTCACGCCGGATTCCTCCCTGGTGAATACGTGTTGCTGACCATCAGCGACGACGGCAGTGGGATGGACGCCGAGACCCTGACGCACGCCTTCGAGCCATTCTTCACCACGAAGGGGGTCGGGCAAGGGTCCGGCCTGGGCCTGGCGACGGTGTATGGCATCGCCAAACAAAATGACGGCTTCGTCAACATCTACAGTGAGCCGGGAGAGGGAACGACGGTCAAAGTGTATCTGCCGCGAACCGCGTCAGCGGCGGCGGTGACACCAGACGAGGCGCTTGCGAAACCGCGTGGCGGCCATGAAACGCTGCTCCTGGTCGAGGACGAGGAAGCGTTGCTGGAGCTGGGCGCAACGATGCTGGAACGGTTAGGCTACAAAGTGCTGGCAGCCGGCAGACCGGGTAAGGCCCTGGAAATCGCCACCGAGTTCGAGCAGCCGATCCACCTGCTGGTGACCGACGTGGTCATGCCCGAGATGAACGGGCGCGAGCTGGCGGCGCGGATTGAGGCACTCCATCCACAGATCAAGTGCCTGTTCACCTCCGGCTACACGGCCGACGTGATCGCCCACCGGGGCGTCCTGGACGAGGAGGTTTATTTCGTCCAGAAACCCTTCTCGCTGCGGGTCTTGGCCGCCAAGGTGCGCGAGGCACTGGAAGACTGAATACCCCCGGCCGCCAATAGGGCACAGGCCTCCGGCTTGTAGCCCCTAATCCTTGTTTCCCGCCGGCTTGAGTAATAGGCTTATGGGCCGCCATTGCCGGCCCTCCTCAAACACGAGCCGGCGCAAGCGCTTCTCTTACCCCTGCAACATCACGGTGGCGGCGGAATCGGCTCGCTGTAACTGTCGTTGGGGTAGATGTCGTTAAACGGCGCCTGCGTCAGGCAAGTGATCCAGTACCAATACTTGTCCGTCTGCACGGCAATGCCCGTGTCAAACGCCTGCGTTTGACCGGCGGCCAGGTTGATGGTCAGGTTACCTGCCGTGGTGGAAGATATCACTTGCCCGGTGACATACTGGTGCTGGGCCACGGAGCAGTACAGCTTGACGGTCACGTTGGACACGCCTTGCGGGCCGTTATTGGTGACCCGGGCGAAGACTTTGCCCTGGGGCTGCTTGTCGGGATACAGGTCGGTCACCTTCAGGTCGGCCGTCAAGACTCCCGTCGAGCCGCCACCCGGCGGTGATGCGCCGGAGACCTTGACCGTCACCTTCTTCTCGCTGGATCCGGCGTCGTAGGCCACGTGCAGCACGTAGACGGAAGTGGTGGTCGGGCAAATCTTTTTGGTGTCATCGCCAATCACACCGACGCCGTCCAGGTGGACCGCATTGGCGTTGGCCACGTGCCAGCGCAGTGTGGTGCAGTCGCCGGCCGTGATGTCGTTGTCGTCCACCCAGAAGTCGATGACCACCGGCTGGGATGGCTGGGCCGGTTGCAGCGGCGGCGCGGTCGGTGCCGGAGGGGTGAAGGTCGGTGCTTCCGGCCGGGGTTCGGTCGGGGCCGGCTGCGGGAGTTCCTCCTGCGCCATAGGTTCTCGAGGTATCACATTGATGACCACTTCGCGGCTGTCGAAAGACTCACCCACGCCGGCCTTGACTGCGTAGACCGTGGTTTGCTTCGGGCAGACCTCTCGTTCGCCAAAACGGTCGACTGGTTCTTCGTTCAGCCACGCGCGCATCTCTATCTCATCGGGGCCTTCCACGCGCCAGGCCAGCACGGTACATTCTCCGGCCGGCAGCTCGGTGCGGTCGGCGGTCAGGAAAATCTCAAAGCGAGGCTCACCGGCCGGCTCCCCGGGCGAACTTTCCTCACTCAGTCGCGGCTCTTCGGACAATCCGGGTTCACCCCCGGCGACCGAGACCAGCAGCTCGCGGCGGTCTATCGAGTGGCCCAGGTCCAACTCGAGCACGTAGGGGGTGGTGTCGGTCGGGCAAGCCAGCATTTGTCCAACGCGCTCGACCTGCTGCCCGTTGAGCAAGACGCCAAAGCCGCCTTCGGCTTCCCAGCGCAAAGTCAAACACTCACCGGGCGGGATTTCGGTGCGGTCGGCGGTGAAAGACAGGATGCGTCCCTGTTCTCCGGCCGGCTCTTCTGTGGGGGGTGGCTCGGTCCGGGCCGGCATTCCCGGTCCGGTAATGGTTACCGAGCAGGCGGTAAACAATCCGAGGACGATCAAAAAAGCGGCAACGAGGCGTAGTTGAAATCGGTACTTCATGCTTCACCTCCGTTGTCCTGCA
>CAZHBM010000253.1:3606-6174 GCA_964529945.1 uncultured Anaerolineales bacterium
CGCCGGCAGGGTATCGGCCTCGCGCTTTCCTCTCAACTTGACCTACATTCATTTCTGGCTATTATTTAGTCCATCGTCGGTCGGGGCTCCGGCTGCACCGGCGAACACCCATGTCTTGAGGAGGCTCGCTTGGTTTCTGCTGACACCGGTCCCAAGAACCGCTGGATTGGTCTGGGATTTGTCGCCATCTCATTGTTGGTCGTTTCTCTCAACGACACCATCCTGACAACCGCACTGCCGGTCATTGCCGGCCAATTAGAATCCAGTGCCAGCCAGATTCAATGGATTGCCGACGCCTATATCCTGGTGTTCGCCTCACTGCTGCTGACCATGGGCTCGCTCAGCGACCGCTACGGGCGCAAGCAGTTTCTGCAACTGG
Organism: uncultured Anaerolineales bacterium; assembly: GCA_964529945.1. Classification (GTDB taxonomy): domain Bacteria; phylum Chloroflexota; class Anaerolineae; order 4572-78; family NAK82; genus CAZHBM01. The sequence continues at coordinate 3,986 of CAZHBM010000253.1, forward strand.
GGGTCGGGCTGTTCGGCGCCTTTTCGCTGCTGGCCGCCTTTGCCAACACCACACCGCTGCTGATCGGCGCGCGTGCCCTGCAGGGCATCGGCGCGGCCATCATCATGCCCTCCACCCTGTCGCTGATCACGGCCATGTTCCCCGAGCCGCACGAGCGTGCCCGGGCCATCGGCATCTGGTCGGCCGTCTTCGGGGTAGGGGTCGGCATCGGCCCGCTGGTCGGCGGCTGGCTGGTGGTCAGCTTCCACTGGAGCGCGGCCTTCCTGTTCAACCTGCCCTTCGTGGTAATTGCCATCATCGGCGGCCAGTTCTTCCTGCCCCAGTCCCGGGACGAGTGCGCGCCGCGGGCCGATATTCCCGGCGTGATCCTGTCCTCTCTGGGCCTGTTCGCGCTGATCTTTGCCCTGATCGATGCCGGCTCGGCCGGCTGGACCCACCTGCGCGTGGCGGTCTTCATTGTCTGCTTCTTTTTATTGCTGGCCGTGTTCATTTGGTGGGAGCGCCGGGCCGATCACGCCATGTTGCCGATGTATCTGTTCAAGAACATGTCCTTCACGGCCGCCAACATTGGCATGACCATGGCCCAGTTCACCTTACTGGGCATCGTGTTTTACGTGCCCCAGTTTTTGCAGGGCGTCCTGGGCTTCAACGCCTGGGAGGCGGCCATCCGGCTGGTGCCCATCGCCATCCTGGCGGTGATTGTGATGACCCAGTCGGCCTTCGTCGTGCGCCGATTCGGCATCAAGTGGGCCGTGGCCGGTGGTTTTCTGATCGCCACCGTCGGCATGTTGCTGCTGGCGGCGGTTATGCGCCCGTACATGCCCTACTGGCAACTGCTGGTTATCGCCATCGTGCTGGTGCTGGGCGTCGACACCGCCATCCCGGCGATCACCGTCTCGATCATGGGCTCGGTGCCGCCTACCAAGGCCGGCGTCGGCTCGGCCATGAACGAGATGACCGGCCAGATCGGCGGCGCCCTGGGTATCGCCACCCTGGGCTCGCTGCTTAACAACGTCTACCTGCGACGCATCGTGCCCCTCAAGTCCGAATTGGACGCCGGCACCTACGCCGGCGTGGCGCGCAGCATTTTCAACGCCCACCGCGTGGCCGAAAAACTGCCGGCCGAAGTGGCGCGCCAGGTGACCCAGGTAGCCGACGCCGCTTTCACTGCCGGCCTGGCCGAGGCGCTGTCCATTGGCGGCCTGAACCTGCTGACCATCGCCGTCATCACCGCCGTGCTGCTGCCGGCCCACGTCCAGCAGACCCCCGAGCCGGAGAATGGGCGCCCATCCGTGCCCGAGGAATGCCAGGTCTAGGGGACCGCTTGCCCCTTCTGTGACCGGCCCGGCCCCGGCTTAAACCGGTTTTCACGGGTATGTTCCAAATCGATTGCGCGAGAAAGCGGGATTTTCTGTCTTTGTGAGTGGGGAAGGTCTTCCACCGACAAACAATAGAGAATACCGGCGGCGACTCAAATGGCCGTCCCTCAAGAAAATGGGACATCCCCGGCTTTCACTCACGATTTGACATCTCCGGAAAGCCAACTACAATAGCCAGATCGTTCGTAGCGTTAGTTAGACTAACTAACTGTTTTTTGGATGAGGAGAGTTCAGTGTGGCTGGAAACCTGACCCAGGAAATCGTGCGGCTTTACATGCAGCTCGACGACGTGTTGGTGCAGGGGCTGCGCGAGCAGACCGCCGCCGGCGGAATGACCATGGTGCAGTTCGTCACTCTGGAGTACCTGGCGATGCATGGGCCGTGTTCGAGCAAAGAATTGAGTGGCTTCCTGGATATCACGCCGGCCTCGACCAGCGCGCTGGTCAAGAACCTGGAGGGACGCGGCTTTCTCTCGCGCCACCTGGACGCCGACGACCGCCGCGTCAGCCGGCTGACGATTACCGCCGCCGGACGCGAGGCCTGGCAGCACGCCTTGTTGGGCATCGGCGAGCGGCTGCGCGGCTTGCTGGTTCACCTGTCGCCGGCCGACCAGGAGCAGTTTCGTCACATTTTGCACCGGCTGCTACACGGCGCCGGGCGCTGATCGATTACCTTTCTGTGGAGGCACGCGTGGCAAAAAACATCGAAACCCGCCGCAATCCGTGGTGGGGGTTGGTTTTCATCGCTCTCTCGTTGCTGGTCATCTCGCTTAACGACACTATCCTGAATACCGCTTTGCCGTCTATGGCC
>CAZHBM010000254.1:0-6168 GCA_964529945.1 uncultured Anaerolineales bacterium
CCGTAGCGGTGATGACGTCACCTTCACCATCATCGTCACCAATACCGGCGACAGCAGCCTGACGGGCGTGACAGTAGTTGACCCGCTGGTACCTGACTGCGACTTTTCCATCAGCCTACTTCCCAGCGGCGATCATGTCAGCTACGTTTGCCAGTTGGAGGATGTGACACTGGACTTCACCAACGCGGCCACTGCCACCGGCACACCATTGGTAGGGCCGGTGGTCGATGCGATGGACGCAGCCACCGTGGATGTGATCCATCCAGCTGTGCAGGTGGATAAGTCCCCGATCAGCCAGGTCGTCGTCGGCGGCACGGACGTAAGCTTTACCATCACCGTGACCAACACCGGTGACAGCAGCCTCAGCGGGGTTAGTGTCAGCGATCCACTGGCTCCTGACTGCGATAAAGTCATCAGCACGATGACCAGCGGTGCGCACCAGACCTATACTTGTGACCTGCTGAACGTCATCGCTGATTTCACCAACGTGGTCACCGTCACTGCCGCGCCGGCGGTCGGACCGGATGTCAGCCACAGCGATACGGCGGCGGTCAACGTCATCTATCCCGACATTGTCATCGAGAAGGCCCCCGCCAGCCAGTCCATCCGCCATGGCGACGCGGTCCAGTTTACCATCACTGTGACCAATACCGGTGACACCGATCTGGTTGGGGTCACCGTGACGGATCCGCTGGCGCCTGACTGTGACGCCTATATCGGTCTACTAACCAGCGGCGCTCATGACAGTTACACCTGCTCCGCCGCCAACCCCGACGTCAGCTTCACCAACGTGGCCACCGTGACTGGCATCCTGCCCGTTGGCGGTACCATCAGTGATATGGACCAGGCAGCGGTGACGGTGATCGAGGCGCCATACTTCGTCAGCACGCCGCCGCTCACAGCAACGAACATGATGACCTACACCTATGCCATCACGGTGCAGACGGGCAGTATCCTGAGCGGCGCCAACGGTGGAGGTATGTATCTTATCGCACCGGTCTTGCCGGGATGGTTGACGCTGATCGACTACGGCGATGCTACCGGTCTCCTCTGGGGCAGACCGCTGGTGGCGGACATCTACCCGGTGGAACTGCTGATGACCGACACCACTGGCCTCACTGCCACCCAGTCCTTCAGTATCACCGTCCAGCCGGCGCCGGCACCACCTGGCACCATCCTGTATTTGCCGCTGCTGCTGAAACATTCTGCCGACCCCAAACCCGATTTGGTGATCGAAAGCCTCTTGGCCAACACTGGCGGTGACGTGGCGCTGGTGATCCGCAATCAGGGCAACCGTGCTGCGACGGAAGACTTCTGGGTGGACTTGTACATCGATCCCACCACCGAGCCCGGCCTCAATGATCCCTGGGACACCATCGCTGCCAAGGGCGCCGCGTGGGGCGTCACGGCGGACCTGCTGCCTGGTCGTGTGCTGACCCTCACCACTGCAAGTATCTACTATGAAGCCGGCGAGAGCGATCTGAGCGGACTGACGGCAGAGGCGCAAGTCTGGGCCTTCGTGGACTCGATTGACTACCTGACCGGCTTTGGGGCTGTGCGGGAGTCGAACGAGACAAACAACCTGGCGGGCCCGGTAGCAGTGCAGTTGGGGGCAGCCAATCTGCCCGAGCCGAAAGCGCCGGCGGCGTCGGCGAGTCGGCCGACGCGGCTGCCGGAACGTTGAGATGAGGATTCATTGGGGAGGGGCGGCAGTCCTGCCCCTCCCGCGGGAAGGAGCGACAAGATGAAGCGCTACAGACCTTATACCGTCTGGATGTGTTTGTTGCTGTTCCTGGGTGCGTTGTTGGCTCTGTCCGCGTTTCCGGTGCCCAGCTTGGCTGATTTGCCGAAGCGGGCTACGCCGCTGCCGCGTGACGAGCCGGACCAACTCACGGGTGCCCACATCGAGCTGCAGGTCTGGGGGGCACCCGGTGGTACATGGTCGGTAGTGCAGTGGCAGGCCAATGATGGCGCATGGCACAACGTCAACGGCTGGCGCTCCCAACTTGGCTACGGTGGCAGCGTCCGTTGGTGGGTAGCGCCGAGCGATCTCGGCGCCGGACCCTTTCGCTGGGTGCTGACTGACGGGGAGCTAGGCCCGATGGTGGCTGCGAGCGACCCTTTCAACCTGCCCGCTGCCGTCAATGAAACGCTGCGGGTGGAGCTGACATTCGCTCGTTGAGGTACAGATTAGGGACAAATCCCAAAAAACCGGATTACTGCGCCTATTGATGACAAAGAGCCGTAACTGGACATAATAATGGACGAGAAACACCCCAGGCCGATTTCGGCGTGCGCAGTCCAGTATGTCTGGCAGGAATAATGGGCTATTGGTTCAGCGACGGTTTCGATACAGCCGATTTGCGGGACGCCCGGGAGTTATTGGCTGAGCTGGTGGAGGAGCGCAGCTTGTCCCGGTGACGATTACGGCTGTGTGAAACACACAGCGTTGGCCTCAAACTTCCCTTTCCCTCGTGTCGCCTGTGTATGATTAGTTTTGTGCCTTTCCCCAGTTGCACTTGAAGATGCCGAAGATGTAGCCTCGATCTTGAAGGTTTTCGTTCATGGCCGGCTGTTCGATCACCTGCCGTTCGCCGTTCTCCGGTGGGCGCATCAGGAAAACCGCCCGCAGTGTGCAGGCCGTCTCCATGGAAGTGCGCGTGGCGGCAGGCGCGTCGGCGAAATACAGAGACCGCCCGTTCTCCGTGAGCCAGGATGCAATGTAAGCCGGTCGCTGCGCCAACACGTAGGCCGGGTCGGCCTTCTCGTGGCCCGGCAAGCCACTGCCCAGGGGAACGTCCATGTGGGCGATGTGCAGATCGTTCAAGCCCATCATGTCGACGGTTGGCAGGCCGGTATAAAAAGGAATGTACCCTGCCGCATCCACTGCCAGCGTATCGCCTGGATTGGCCTGATCCTTCAGCCAGTGGGCCGCTGTCGTCCAGCCCAGCTGCATTGTGTCTTGCAGTCTCCGGTAGCCCATTCGCTCGAAGCGTGACCAGAAAACGAACAAACAAACCAGTAAGCTCAGAAACCCAAACCATAGGAGCCGCCGGCTTGGCCGGCTGAGGCGTGCCGCCAGGCCCAGCACGCCGCCAATACCAAGTACGTAGGTGAAGGGGAATAGGGGTAAAACAAACCTGGCGCCGAAAAACGCCTGTTGGTCGCCGCCGATCAGCAACAGGTACAACAAATAGGTCAGCACCAGGCCATATAGCAGCCGGACGGTGAATTTGTTGCCGCGCCAGGCCAACCCCAACAGCAGACACAAGGCAACCTGGGGATTGAGCAACAGGAGTACGTCCCGCAAATAGATCAACCCGCGCCGGACCTGGGCCGCTCCCGGTCCGCCGACCTTGACGTAGAAGGTGTTGGGAAGCCAGTAGCCATAGTAGGTGTAGCGCCAGACGAAATAGGGACCGATAATCACCAGGAAACCGGCTGACCACAGGCACAAATTCAGCAGCTTCTTGCCGGCCGGGCCGGGCTGCTTCCATAAATCCGCCAGGTAAAAGACACTCACCAGACCGAACACCATCAGTCCTTCCGGCCGCGTAAGGGCGGCCAGCGCCAGCAGGAACGCGGCGCCAACCGGATTCTTGCCCGATCTGCGCGCGTGCAGGAAAAGAAGCACTCCCGCCAGGATGAGCATCGCGAACAGCAACGTTTCCATACCCGACACCACGTAGCGGCTGAATCCGGCGCTAGCGGCCAGCATAACGGCCACCAGCACGCCCGCCCAGCGACTGTCCAACTCAAACCGCGCCAGGTCAAACGCCAGCCAGAGGGTGACGAGGCCGATGACGGCGGCCAGTGCTTTGGAAACCCAGATAACGTCAAAGCCAAGGCTGATGGCACCGGCCAAGAGAACCGTCCACAGGAAATTGGTGTAGCCTTCCACCGGTTGTGCGGGATTGAACACCAATCCTTCTCCGCGGGCCAGGTTGTTCGCGTAGCGGAAAGAAATGTAACTGTCGTCGTAGATGCTGAGTGGGCCGTTGTCGAAGTAGGCGGCGTAGGCCAGCATTAATGCCATAGCAGCCAATAAACCGATCACCGACAGGCCGGGCTTGCCGATGCGGCTGATTGGGTCCTTGTGGTTGTGTCCAAAGATCGTAAGAGGAGTATCCTCGTGCATCACAGCCTTCCATGGGGTTTTCTGACTGCGGCCGTTGGTCTCTATGCGGGATAAACCAGCCAAGATCAAGGGCTCCGCTGAACATACGACTCGCATTCCATATCTCCATCCCAATCCGGGTCGCTGCCTTTCTTCACGTCACATCAGGCTCGACGTGGTAGCAAAGATACTCAAGCCAGCAAAACATCCTTGACGAGAATCAATGCAGCCACCCCCAACAACACCCAGCCAAAAACCTGCCGCACGAGGCGCGACTTCATCCGTTCGGCCATCAGCCGTGACCCCAGTTGGCTGCCTAACAGGACCGCTATGGTCGTTGCCAGCCAGAGCATCCACATAGGCTGGGCCGCCGTGGTCAGGTGGGAGACAAAACTGGAAATGCCCGAACAGGTAACGACAAAGGCCGAGGTGGCTGCGGCTACTTTGGCCTCCAATCCCGCCATATACAACAACGGCACGACAAAGGATCCCCCACCGCGTCCGATCAGTCCGGCCACCAACCCCAGACCGCTTCCGGCGGTCAGGCCCAGCCACATCCGGCCCTTTGGCGACATATCGCCGCGTTGGGGTTTCCACCCAGACAGCATCAACACCGCAGCCGCAGCCGTAAATAATGCGAAGAAGATCAGCAGGGGTTTCACCGGCAACTGCACATTCAACCAAACACCCAGGGGAGCGAAAGCAATCATAGCCAGGGCGAAAGGGACGGCTACCCGCCACGCGATGAGTTTCTTGCGGCCATAGGTGATGGCCGCCGAGCCGCTGTTGATTACATTGAGCAACATACCCAGGGGAACGGCTTCGGTTTTGAAATCCAACCCCATCCAGTACAGAATAGGAATGTACAATTGCGACCCGCCCATCCCCAGCATAGAAAAGACGAAGGCGATGACAAAAAAGAGGGGGGGGACGAGATAGAATGTGTTCATAGAAAATCCTCTCCGGCAGTCAGAAGCCCGGCCGGGCAGGTCGACACGGACCTGCCCGGCCGGATGCGGCTGTCACTTCTGCATCCGTTTGTAGATCTTGCCGGGCGTGAGCTCGGCAACCAGATCGGCATACTGGGCATCCAGAATACGCACCTGATTCAGGCCGCGTAGTTGAAGATAAACCCAGGCCACCACCGCTCGTGTTGCCGATGAGCAGAACGTCGCTACCGGCAGATCGACAGGCACCTCCTGCCAGCGTTCCGGCAGTTCATCAATGGGAATGTGGAGCGCGAAGGGTAGCGCCAGTTGCTCCGCTTCCTCATAGGAACGTACGTCTAGCAGGGTTGCTCCCCCGGTGGCTTGAAGTTCGAAAAACTGAGATGGCATAATCTTGTGCCGGCCTGATCCCCAAAAAGCGAGATCCAAACCTGTCATCCATTCGTCGAATTTTTGGAAATCCATGTTTGTTCTTCCAGTCTCTCAGTCAAGCTCTGCACAAGGGATGCACAACACGCGGCCTTCTTTTGTTATCGCGTTGCGCTCCACAACCATTTCCCCGCATTCATCACACACGACAGACTCAAAGGTGTGTGGTATTTCGTCTTGCCATTCAATGTCGAACACCTCTCCCACGCTGAACAGATTCTCGATGGGCGCGTTCATCACGGCTTCCACCAATGGTTCGCTTATCGACGCCGGAATCTGCGTGGGTGGCGTGCCGGCCTTGCGTAAGGCCATAAACTCGGTTTCCTTGTTGCGCTGCATAGCCGCCGCCAAAGGCGCGACGCGGACCGCCTTGCCCCGTTTTCTGTCGATCAGCGTCAGCCCCCACTTTCCGTAGTGCAGTTTGCGGATGTTGCCTTTGCCAAAGGTGCAGCCGGTAGCCACCTGGACTCCATCAGCAAAACAGGTAGCGCAATGGTTCTCATCCAGCTCCACCAACGCTACCAAAGAGCTGTCGCCGGCGCGCTCCACACCCAGGGCCTGCATGGCTGCCACGCTGGCCCGCAACCCCATTGGCATCGCCGGGCACTTGTGCCCGTGAAACCAGAGTCCTTTTTCCAACAATTCTTGTGTATCCATACGAGATTTCCTTTCTAA
>CAZHBM010000255.1:0-6150 GCA_964529945.1 uncultured Anaerolineales bacterium
CTGGAAGGTGACGGTTGCCAGAGTCAGGCTTTCGCGTTGGACGACGACGCCTTCTTTGGCCTCAATCGCCTGGTGCAATCCCTCGCTGTAGCGCCGGCCGACCATCAACCGGCCGGTAAACTCGTCGACGATAATCACCTGTCCCTCTCGAACGATGTAGTCCCGGTCGCGGTGATAGAGCACGTGAGCGCGCAGGGCGTTATCGAGATAGGGTGTCTTTTGCCAGTGTTCCGCCCCGTAGAGGTTGTCGATGCCGGTAATGCGCTCGACTTTTTCCACGCCGGCTTCGGACAGGGTCACCACGCGATCTTTTTCATCGACAACGTAATCGCCATCCGGCTCCTGGTCTTCGACGCTGGCCTTGCTGCTGGGCTTGAGCTGGCGGACGATGGTCGCAAACTCCTGGTAAAGACTGCTGCTCTCCTCGGAGGGGCCGGAAATGATCAGGGGCGTGCGGGCCTCGTCAATGAGAATGTTATCTACCTCGTCGATGATGGCGTAGTGCAGTTCGCGTTGCGACATCTGGCTCAGGTCATAGACCATGTTGTCGCGCAAGTAGTCGAACCCAAACTCATTGTTAGTGCCATAGGTGATGTCGCACTGGTAGGCGTCGTGCCGGGTGATCGGGCGCAGATAAAGGTAACGGTCGTCCGCCGCCTGGTAGTCTGGATCGAACTGATAGGAGGATTGGTCCGGGTGCCCGCCGCCGGCGGACTGGATGACGCCCACGCTGAGGCCCAGCAGAGTGTAGATGGGCCCCATCCATTGGGCGTCACGCTTGGCCAGGTAGTCGTTGACGGTAATGAGGTGCACGCCGCGCCCGGTCAGTGCGTTGAGCGCGACCGGCATGGTTGCCACCAACGTCTTCCCTTCACCGGTGCGCATTTCGACGACTGTCTTCTGGTGCAGTATGGCACCGCCGACGACCTGGACATCGTAGTGTCGCAACCCGGTGGTGCGCACGCTGGCCTCACGCACGATGGCGAAAACCTGTGGCATAATGTCTTCCATCAGGTTCTCTTCCAGCTTCAGCAGTTCTTTTTCGAGGCGCTCGACCTCTACCACCAACCGCCGGTGCGGTTCGCCGCTGGCCGCGTCACGTTCCGTACGTAGTTCGGCGAGCCTTTGCCGCAATTCGGCCGTGGCGTCCAGAATATCTTGGCGGAAACCCTGGATCGTATCACGCAGCGTTTCGTCGCTTTGTTGTTTCAGTTCAGCCTCGAGCCGATTAACCTCTTGAACCAGTGGGGTCAACCGCTTGATGGCCTTTTGACTTGGATCTCCCAATACCTTAGTTAAAACGTTAAGCATCGTACCTTTTCTCTCGTACCAAATATCTATTCACATCAAGAACACACGCGCCTGGAAAAGCCGCACGTGAACGCTACTTATCTTTTGCCTTCTTCTCTTCCATTTTGGAGGCATACTGGGTCGGGCGAATCTGGCGGTAGTAGGCGGCCGGCTTGAGAAGCTGATCCAATCCGTACAGATGGGCTTCCCAGCGGGCGTAGTCCGCCATTTTCTGGTCGTGATCCATAATGATCGAGTCGAAGGGACAGAACTCGGCACACAGGCCGCAGTTCATACACAAATCGATGTCAATGGTGAAAGCCGCCGGACGCGATTTCGGTTTGCCGCTCTCGTCTCGATCCCTGACGATCCAGATGCACTGGGGCGGACACACCTTTGAGCAGATGCCACAGGCGGTACAACGGATGGTGTCCATTGGGTCGCCATCCGTCTCGTCGTACACCTGGAAGGGCAGATAGCGAAAGTTTTCCGCATCCTGTTTGTCCTGCTCCGGATACTGGATGGTGAAAATGCCCCGTCCGCGCACGCTTTGACGCGTTGCCAGGGCTTCCTCGCTATACCGCGCGGGGAAGTAACGCACGTCATCGATATACGTTTCAACGAAGTGCCTGAGTGTGACCGCCAAACCTTTAACGATGCCAAATCCAAACATTATCGGTCTACCTCCCCGAGTACGATGTCGATAGAGCCCAGGATGGCTATGGCATCCGCCACTTTGTACCCCTCACACATATCGGCGAACCCTGTAAGGTTGACCAGCGACGGCGGCCTGATCCGGTAGCGCCAGGGATTGGCCGTCCCGTTGCTTACCAGATAGAACCCCAATTCACCCTTAGGATGCTCGATGCGGGCGTAGACATCACCGGCCGGGACGCGTACGTTCCAGGCCTTCTTTCCGGCCTGGATAGGCCCGTCCGGAATTTGTGCCAGAGCTTGGGACAGAATTTTGACCGCCTCGCGCGCCTCGAGCACGCGGATCAGGTAGCGCTCGTACAGGTCTCCGTGCCGGCCCAATGGAATCTTGAAATCGAAACGATCGTAGACCGAGTACGGCTCGGCTCGCCGGACGTCATAGGGCATACCGGCGGCACGTAAAATAGGCCCGGTGATCCCCAGCGCAATCGCTCGCTCGGGGGAGATAGGGCTGACGCCCTTGCTTCGGGCAACAAATATCTCGTTCTCATCCAGCAACTGTTCCATCTCATCCAGCTTGCGCGGCAGGCGTTCGTGCACCAGGTAGCGCGCCCGGTCGAGCCAATCGTTGCTGACGTCGTTGGTGACGCCGCCAAAGCGGCAGTAATTGCTCATCATGCGCGAACCGCTGGCCTCCTCGAACAGGTCCATGATGAGCTCCCGTTCTTTGAAGGCGTACAACATAGGTGTAAAAGCCGACCCTAACTCGTTGGTATAGAAACCGGCCATACACATATGGCTGAAAATCCGGTTGAACTCGGCCATAATGACCCGCAAATAATCGGCCCGTTCAGGCACTTCAATGCCGGCCAATTTTTCGACCGCCAGGGCGTAGGCGAAGTTGTTGCCCATCGCGTTAAGATAATCGAGCCGGTCGGTATAGGGCATGTTCATCAGCCACGTGTTGCGTTCGCCGATCTTCTCGTGATTGCGGTGCAGATAGCCGATAACCGGCTCGGCGTTGACGATTGTCTCACCTTCCAGGGTCAGTACCATACGAAAGACGCCGTGAGTGCTGGGGTGCTGCGGACCGACGTTGATCATTATCTTATCAGTCAAGATACAGGATCGGCCGGCATCATCGGCATCAACACAGATCAGGCACTCCCCTTCGGGCACGTAGCTTTCAGGATCCCAGTCGATGCCGTCGGCCGTCTGCAGCGGATATTTGACGTTGTGGTGGAAGGGGTTGGTGTCGTCGACCCACCGGTGCTCGGCCTCCGGCCAGCGGTCCTTGTACGGCTTGGTTGCCTCTTCGAAATAAGGTTCCTGCCAGTCTTTGCGCAGCGGGTGACCGACAAAGCCTTCCCAGAGCAGCAGACGTTTGAGATCCGGGTGGCCGACGAAATGAATGCCGAACAGGTCCCAGATCTCCCGCTCCTGCAGGTCGGCGCTGGGCCAGACTGATACTAAAGACGGCAGCTCTGGTTTTGCGCCGCCCACACGAGCCTTGAAGACGATGGGACCGCCGCCCAGCGAGGTCGAATAGGCATGGTAGACAACTTCGAAACGCGGGTCTCGTCCCAGATAGTCGACACCGGTAACGTTTGAGAGATAATCGTAACCCAGGTCCGCCTGCCGGGAAAGATAGGTGGCGACCGCTACCAGGTGCGGTACGGCCACGATCAGGGCATCGGCTTCGGCGGTCACAGCCTGGGCATCCAGCGCCGTGTTGATGCGTTCCGCCAGAGACGAGGCTTCCTCGGTCGGCGCAGTATCCCACTCGGGCAGCTTGGGCGATTTCGCCGCCGGCTTGGACGGTTTCTCTTCGTCGCCGTTGTCAGACGCCGTTTGTTCGTCCGTGACTTGAGCCGCCCGTTCTTGCTCCAACTCCTGTTTTATCAGGGAAATTTGGCGCACATCGATGAGGTCAGGCCCGGGCAACGGGATTGGGACTTCTTCATCGTGCTCGCCTTTGCGATACCAGGGCACCTGGGTGACGCTCTGCCCGGAGATTTTTTCCTGCAGCTTGAGCAGGCCTTGCAGCAGCCCCAACGGGGTCGGCGGGCAACCGGCAACGTAGACGTCCACCGGCAGGAATTTGTCGATGCCCGACACGACGTTGTAGCCTTCCTTGAACGGGCCGCCAGAAATTGCGCAAGCACCCATCGCAATTACGTACTTGGGCTCGGCCATTTGGTTGTACAGGCGGACGATCTGCGGCACCATCTTCTTGGTGACGGTTCCGGAGATGATGATCAGATCTGCCTGGCGTGGCGATGCACGCATAAGCTCTGAACCCATCCTGGCCATATCGAAACGGGCTGCCTGAGTGGCCATCATTTCGATGGCACAGCACGCCAAGCCAAAGCCCATCGGCCAGATGGAGTACTTGCGTCCCCAGTTGTAGACAGCATCCAATGTGGTCACAAGGACGTTGGAGCGCAGTGCGGCAGGGACATCCAGCTTCTTGGCTGAGGTTGCGGAGTTGTCTGTCATGGTTGTGCCTCGCTAAAGCGGTACAGGTCGAGGTGCCTGTCTCTTAAAGCTGTCAATAAGCAGATTGCGTTATATTGGTCGCCCCATCGGGGAGAGGGGAGAGAAAAAGCGTGTTTATCCGGATCCCTTCTAACTTCCATCCTTCAATTGTATCACCTCTGAAACTGATAGGCAAAATCAAAAACGATTAGGGGAGCTGCAATTACCCGTTGTTAAGCCGGCCATTGCGGGGGGAGATAACGGCAATCGCCGCGAATAGCTATATCCAACATAAAATCGCCCTGACGATAGACCACACCTCGACCTTTCACGTGCCGGAGCGATTGCCGCTTGGGGAGTCCTATAAGGGCATATTCAACCCCGGCAGTAATACTGTGTAGGCGACAATTCCGCAGGCGATAACAGCCAGCAACAGGACGATGATGCCCAGCAGGACTATCCTCAACCGTCTACGGGGCGTCGCCGGAGCGTCTTCGCTAACCTCTTCGTCTGGGGCAAAATCCGGTTCGGGTGTGGTAGGTGCTGCAGGCTGGATCGCTTGGGTAGGCGGCGCTTCTCCTTCGCCCATCCCAATGGCAGCCAGGCGACTCTCAAGCAGAGACGGGCCGGAGGAAGTCGCCTGGACCAGCGCTCCATCCAAGACTTTCATTCCATCCAAAGCTGCTTGATTATTGGGATTGGCCCTCAACGCCTGCTGTAGGCATATTCGCCGCTGGCGCGGGTCGTCCACGCAGCCCGACAACCAGACCCAGGCTGTGTCATTGGTTGGGTCCGTCTCCAGAATGCCCTCCAGCAGTTTGCGACCTTCCAGCAGGTCGCCAACATTTATTCTGTCGATCGCCTGTCTGAGTTGCTTCTCGAGTTCTGGCTTGCTCACGTCAGCCTCCTCTCGCCGGCTATGTCGCCGCCGATGGTCCCATGTTAGCATGGTAGCCGTTCATATGTCAAGCAATCTGGCAACTAAGGTTGTGTCCAATATTCTTGGTAGATGTCCACGTAAGCGGGTCGCCGGCCACCCACAAAAAATAGAAAAGACTACCTGATTCTATGCGCTTCCCAAAACATTATGTGAGCGGTCTCTCACGAACCTGCTTGGCAGCCAAATCCTGGTCCGGTCCAATATCTCGTGCAAAAATCTGGGACACACCAGGCAACCAAGGATGGCGGCAACGGCCGATAAGGGGTAGTGCCCAAGTTGTGGTATAATAGACAACTTATTGAAACTCTATCAGCAAAAAGGGGCGCCGATGTTCTCCAATGTGATTGAGCTAATCAAAAGCAACCAGCGTTTCGTCATTACTGCTCATAGCAACCCGGATTTGGATGCTATTGGTTCCGAGTTAGGGCTGGCCCGCTACCTGGTGTCCCTGGGAAAGGAAACGTGGGTGCTCAACAGCGATCCAATCGCGCCGGTTCACCAGTTTGTCGATCCTGATCGGCAGGTGAGAGTCTATAAGCCTTCGCGCCACCGGAGGGCCATCGAACGCGCCGAGGTCATCTTTGCCCTGGATGTGGCCGGTGGCTGGCGACGGCCGGGGCGCGTCGGGGAGGCATTGGCAACGTCCCGTGCGACGGTGGTGCGGATAGACCACCATCCCGATGATACACCGTTTGCCACCATCAATATTGTCGATGAGGATGCGGCCGCCACCGCCGAGCTCATCTACGACCTGATCGTCGGGGCCGGCGGCGAGGTCACGCCGGCAA
>CAZHBM010000256.1:0-6109 GCA_964529945.1 uncultured Anaerolineales bacterium
GGCAGTGGTTGCGACCCGATCTGTAACGGCGGCTGTTACGCGTCTGTCCAGGCAGCGTTGAACGCCTCCGCCGAAGGCGACCAGGTGTACATCGCCGGCGGCACCTACGCCCCCGGCGGCACGGTGGCCGTCATCACCCACCAGGTACTCCTGCGTGGTGGTCACAACCAATCATTTACCGACTTCGATCCCGACCTGTACCCAACCGTACTGGATGGCAGTTGGAACGGCCCGGTTATCTCGCTCACAAACGCCGTGGGTGTCGTTTTGATCAACTTGATCATCACTCACGGCGATGGGACCAGCACAGGTGGTGGCGGCGGAATCTTCAGCCTGGACAGTGACCTTTACGTCGGGCAATCGGTCATCAGCCACAACATTGGCAGCCGCACCGGCCCAGCCTACGGCGGCGGCGTCTACGCCGCCAACTACGGCATCCCCTACGAAATCACCATCTTCGAGTCGACCATCCTTAGCAACACCGCCACGCTTAGCGATACTGCTCAGGGTTACGGCGGCGGCCTGTTCCTTTCCTCCGCACCGGTCACCGTCCAACGCAGCCGGATTGTGAACAACCTCGGCGGCGAGCGTTGGAGCGCTTATGGCGGGGGGCTTTATCTGGAAAATGCCCATCCCGGTCGGGTGATGACAAACACTTTTGCCGGCAACCGGGCCAACAACGGCGGCAGTTATTTAAGCTTTGGCGGAGGGGTGTACGTCACCGGCGAGGAAGATGTACTGATTGCCGGTAACCTGTTCGAAAACAACTTCGCCAACGCCTATGGCGGCGGCATCTATGTCGATTGGGCCGACGTTCACCTCACCCGTAATCGATTGACCGGCAATTCTGCCGGTGTGAGTGGCGGCGGTGTGGCGGTACGTAGCATGCAGGCGGTGACCGTCAGCAACAACCTGATTGACGGTAACTCGACCAGTGATCAGGGCGGCGGTCTTTTTCTCAACGAGACATACGCGCCGGCTGTCAGCCAATTGGTGCTGGCCAACAACACCATCGTGGACAACGTCCACAGCGGCATCACTACCTGGGGAACGACCGTATTGACGATGACCAACAACCTGGTGGCTGGAAATCCCATCGGCTTGTATGCCGCCGATCCCGGCGGCCTGACCCTCAGTGCCGACACCAACCTTTTCTGGAATGACAGCGATCCACTGGTGGGTAGCAATGCCATGCTTCAAGACCCTCAACTGACCGGCAGTTATCGCCCAGGCGCAGATTCACCGGCCCTGGGCGCCGGTTTGAATCTTATTTGGCTAACGATGGATATTGATGGCGAACCACGTCCGTGGGACGCCTACGACTTGGGGGCTTTTCAAGGGGCTGGCTGGCCTGTCTATCTGCCGGCGCTACTGCGGCAGTGAGAATATAGATAATGCCCGCCGCAGAAATCGTCAAACCGGATTGGTTCTTGATTGCTGCTCACACGAGGCTGTGACCGGGTGTAATTCGTTAAATGTCGAGCACCGCCGCGGCGTCCGGTATGGCAAGCAGTAACAAGAGCTATCGTGTCTGGCTGCCACACGCACTGCAGCATTGATGCCAGAACTGGCGGGTTGGAGCGTGGAGGGGTAGAATGGCGGGCGCAGCAGACGGTCCAGCCGGCAACAACAGGCCAGGAGGTGCCCCATGCTTACCCAACCGGTCGTCGTGGTCAACACCCACCCGGGAGACAACCCGCAGTTTGTCGACCAACTTAGCCGCCGGCTCGCGGGCTTCGGCCCGCCGGTACAGGTGATCTCCGGCTACGACGGCACGGACCCGTTACAGGTCAACCCGCAACGCATCGTCCTTTCGGCAGTGCCTATCGACGCCGACTACAGCCTGTCTCGGGGCGACACGCGCCGCCGAATCGAGGCCAATTTCGGCTGGCTGCGTCGTTGCTCCTGCCCGGTATTGGGCATCTGTTTCGGCCACCAGATCATCAATCACATCTTCGGCGGCCGGGTGGAGGAGGTGGGCCACGTCATCTTCGACCGGCACTACCGGCTGTCGCTGGAAAAGACGCCACCGGTGGGCATCTTCGCCGGCGTGCATGAGCTGGAGGTTTTTGCCGAGCACGGCCAGTGGGTGGTGCGGGTAGCACCCGGCTTTCGAGTTCTCTGCCGGCGCAACACCATCCCCTACGTCGTCTACCATGCCCAGCGAGAGATCTACGGCTTGCAGTTCGTACCCGAGTACTCTGGCGAGGCCACTCTGGCTATCCTAAGCCGCTTCGTGTCGGGGTGACGCCTGCTCCCGATCATCCTGGAGAGCAGGGGAACGCGGCGGACGTCAAAGCCGGCGTATCCGTGATTCACCGCGGCGGTTCGTCCAGCGCACGGCGTACAGCACGCAAAAGGGTCTCCGGTGTGAACGGCTTGGTCACTACCGGCGCATTGGGATAGGCTTCGGCCAATTCCCGGGTGGCTTGTTCGACGTAACCGGTCATAAATACTACCTTCAGTTGAGGATGATCGGCTGTCAAGCGGTCGGCCAGTTGGCGGCCACGCATCACCGGCATCACCAGGTCGGTCAACAGAAGGTCGACCTCACTCGACTGACCACGCATCGTTTCTATTGCCTGCAACCCGTCACCGGTCGTGAGTACCTGGTAGCCGGCGTGCTGCAGAATCCGTTCCGTCGCCAGGCACACCTGGTCGTCGTCTTCCACCACCAGAATCGTTTCTCCCCGTCCGGTAATCTCGTCCGGCCCCAATGTGCGCGCCGGCTTGACGCTACTATCGCGCTGCGTCCGCGGCCAGTAGATACGGAACGTCGTTCCCCGACCCTCTGAACTGTCCACGTCGACAATACCGTGGTTTTCATCGACGATGTGGTGTACCGTCGCCAGGCCCAACCCGGTGCCTTTCCCTTCACCCTTGGTGGTAAAAAACGGTTCGAAGATGTGCGCCCGCAGCGCCTGACTCATTCCCACGCCGCTGTCGGTTACAGTCAAAAGCACGTAGTCACCGGACACCGATTTGCCCACGGCCTTGTCCTTCAATTCTTCGGCCGTCACGTTGGCGCCGCGAATGGTCAGCGTCCCTCCGTCAGGCATCGCATCGCGGGCGTTGACCGTCAGGTTGAGCACAACCTGTTCCAATTGGGTCGGGTCACCGTCGATAGGCCATAGGCCGGCGGCCAGGTCAAGCACCAATTCGATATCTTCCGGAATCAGCCGGTCAATCATACCCTCCATACGACTGATTTCCTTGTTGAGATCAATTGCCTGATGCTGGGTTGGCTGCTTGCGGCTGAAGAGCAGAAGTTGATGGATCAGGTCGGCCGCCCGCCGGCCGGCGTTGGCGATCCGCACGGCCATATCGTATTGTGGGCTGTCGGCCGGCAGTTGACTCTGCAGCAGTTCGGCGAAACCGTTAATGGCCGTCAACACGTTGTTAAAATCGTGAGCGATGCCGGCGGTCAGGTTCCCCACCGCCTCCATCTTCTGCGCTTGCAGATAGAGCCGGTGCATTACCTGGCGGTCTTCCTCGGCTTGTTTTTCGTGAGTCACATCCTGTAGCGCACCGTAGATACGGACCGTGTGGCCGTCACTCTCGTCACGCACGGGATAACCATAACTGCGCACCCAATGTATCTGTCCGCCGGTATCGCGCAGGCGAAAGACAGCCGCGTCCTGTTGCCCCGAGCGCAACCGGCGTCTATGATCCACAAACAGTTGCCAATCTTCATCCACCACCAGCCGTTTCCAGTTGGGGTGGACGATGTCAGCCGGATTCAGACCGGTCAATTCCATTACACCCGGACTGGTCCATACAATCTCTGCTTCCGCCCCATCCCGAACCTGGGCCAGGTAGGTATGTTCCGACACAATACGGGCCATGATCTCGTGCCGCTCGCGGCTAGCCTGTGCCGCCTGTTGGGCATCCTCCAGCGAGGCCAGCATGACGTTGATGTTTTCGGCCAGTGCCGCCAGCTCGTCGCTTCCACGCAGTTGCACCCGGCGCGAAGAATCGCCCCGCCGGCCGATGTCTTTTACCTGGGTGGCTAACCGGGACAGGCGTGACAGTATCTGTTGCTCCAGTAGCAGCCAGGCAATGCCAATGCTGGCCAGAGTCGCCAGAATCAATCCGCCTACGCCGTAGTCCACGCTGACTTGCCCCTGTTGAACGATTTCCCGCTGCCTCTCTACTTTCAACATCAGGCACGGCTCTTGGTGGATATCGTCGATCAGACCGTAGCCGGCTACCCTGTTCTCGTCCAACGGCTGCACCTCGACCGGCGCACTCGAGGTCAGTTGCGCGGCCGTCGCCCTGTCCTGTCCAGACAGCGTGGCCTTCTCGAGGGCAATTATCTGCAGTTGCTGGTGCGTCAGCTGGCCCAAGCGACCTGTCATATCGGGATCCACGTAGCGTCCAAAGACCAGAAGGCCGCGAATGGGTCCCTCCTCCTCACTAGTCAGGATTGGCTGGCTGGATACCAATGCTGACACTGCATCCTTGGACCAAACGCCGTCGCTGGCCTCACCGGTTTCTTTGGCCCTCATCAGTGTTTCGTCGGCCAGCAGACTATCCAGCAAGCCAGGTGACAGGGGGGTGACTTCGTCGGATGTCTCGTCGTAAGCGCCGGCATACACCGGACGGCCATGGATATTAACGTACACGATGAAGTCCAGGTCGAGTCCGCTGTAGGTGGAAGGCACCAGATTGGAAGTCACGTAGGCCTGATTCTCGTCTTCAACGAAACGGTAGCTGTCATCCCACATGGACCAGTCGGCCGTCAGGCGGCTGAGATTGCTGATCTCCTTGTCCAAGGCGTCACGTACCAGTTCCACGTTCTGGATCATCGCCTGCTCTTCCAGGTGATAGAACCCGCGCATTAGCACCGCACTCAATCCGAAATAGATGACCAGGATCAGGAGAAATGAGGAGAAGACGAAGCTAAGTAGCACCTTGCTACGAAGTGACACTTACGGCCCCCTATCGTCTGCACTGCTGCGGTTTGCCGCCATCTACAAAGCTCTGGCGCAGGTGACTGGTCAAATGCGCTCGTTTCCGTACTGTGGCACTTCAATTATAGGGTCGGAGTTAGATTATGGCAAGGGTCCGTTGCCTGATTGGGGAATGTCTGTCGCATCTGGGCAACGATAGCCGAGCTCGGCCATCGGCCGGCGCCAATCTTACACCAAGTCGGCAATTTTCAAGGCTGTATACACTAATAACAACGCCAGTCCAACGTTGACTGCCAACCGCACGTGCGACTGTTGCAGGTAGGTCTTGATGCCGGTGCCGGCCAACGCCCAGGCAGACACTGCTACCCAGGTCACACCGGCCAGGGCTACGGCCGTCAGTATCAGCCACAGCGGATGGCTGGCAATCGGTGTCAGAAAAGCCGAGAATAGCGTCAGCCCATAGACAATCGCCTTGACATTGACCAATTGCAGAAACACGCCGTTAGCAAAACCCAATGCCGGCTGGTCGCCTGGTTTGAAAGCGTAGCTGGCCCGGACTGTCTTGAACGCCAGCCATAGAATGTAGACTGCTCCGAGATAGCGCAACGGTGTCTCGATGACCGGGAACAGGCTCAACAGGGATGCCGAAATCCAGCCACAGGCCATCATCAGCAGAAAGACGCCCAACGTGATGCCGGCCAGGTAACTCATTGTCCGGCGGTAGCCATACAGCACGCCCATTGAGGCACTGGAGATATTGTTTGGGCCGGGCGTGAAGGTGGTAATCAGAATGAATGAGATGGCAGCCAGCATGTTGTCGGGCAAGTCGTATCTCCCTCACAAAGTCTGTTTTGTGGTCATATTTTTTTGGCTGGCGCTCCAGACACCAAGCAGGCCGGCAACACAAGACGGCCCAAACTGGCACCGCAGTCTGGGCCGTCCAAACCGTTCAGCCGGCTGTGCTGCAACTTCCAACCGGTTCTCAGGCCGGATCAAAACTCAACCACGGCCTTCACGCAGCATGCGTGCGAAGGCGTCGGGCAGGTCACTGGCCTCAATGGCCCGCGCCACCTTTTCCACATCGTAAGGCACGCGCACAAATTCCACCTGCAGTTCGCCGTCTTCGGCCGATAATACCACGTAGCCGGCACGCGGGTCGTCATCCTTGGGTTTGCCGACGCTACCGGCGTTGATCA
>CAZHBM010000257.1:0-6098 GCA_964529945.1 uncultured Anaerolineales bacterium
ACTCGACCGGCCAGGCGGTCGACACGGCAGGTCCACGGGCATACGTCGCAGCTTCTCAGTCGCGCGTAAGCCAGGGACACCTTGTCTTCAAACTCACCCGCCTCCAGAAGTCGTAGATAGCCCGCCTTTCGCCGCCCATCAGCCACTTTCTCTGCCGGCACCCCTAGTCCCTTTCTCGTGACACGCTGTTATTTGGCCTCACGATTCTAGCACGTCCTTCCGGCTTTTGAAAGCAACGTCCTTTTTCCTGGCATTTCGTTGCCGTCCCGGCACGGCGGTGCTATACTTTGACTGTTAGAACGCATCATTGGCCGGCCGCCAAGGTGCACCAATTTGTGTTGCCCGGCCCAGCGCGACAAGTAAAACGTCCCGTAAGCAGGAAGCAGGTGAAGCCCAATTGACCCCCGACGCAGACCAATACATCGTTTCACCTTATCCAATGATCTCGGTCGAAGAGGCACTCGATACAATCTTGACCGTCATCCAACCCTTGCCGGCCGTTTCGCTGCACTTTGCCAAAGCGTCGGGGTTGGTCCTGGCGCAGGACGTATACGCCGGGCAGCCGATGCCACCCTTTGCAGCCGCGGCTGTTGACGGCTACGCCGTGATAAGTGCTGACGAGTCCGGCCGCCGCACAGTTGTCGCCGAGCAATTGACCGGGCACCCATTGGACAGCAGCGTGGAACCCGGCACGGCAATTCGTATTACCACCGGTGCTCCCATTCCGCCAGGCGCGGACGCGGTTGTGATGGTCGAATCAGTCCGCCACCATCCTGATGGGACGGTGACCGTCGAGTCCCCGGTGACGCCCGGTGCCGGCGTCCGGCCGGTTGGGCAGGACCTGGAGGCCGGACAACTCGTTTTGAGTCGGGGAACGCAGTTGGGGCCGGCCGAAATTGGGCTTCTGGCCATGGTGGGCCAGGTTCGGGTCAGCGTTTTTCCGCGCCCCAAGGTAGCGGTGCTGTCCACCGGCGATGAGCTGGTCGAACCAGGCGTCACCCCCGGGCCGGGCCAGATTCGCGACAGCAATCGCTATGCCATTCTGAGCGCAGTCAAGCAGATGGATTGTATTCCCGTCGATTTCGGCCGGCTAGCCGACGAGGCCGGACCGATTGAGGCGACGTTGGGCGATGCGATAAACGCCACGGACATTGTTTTGAGCAGCGGCGGCGTGAGTATGGGACAGACGGACCGAGTGAAACCGTACCTGGCCCGGCACGGAAAGATCCATTTCGGCAGGGTCAGGGCCAAGCCCGGCAAACCGGTCACTTTCGCCAGCGTCAACGGGACTCCCGTCTTTGCGCTGCCCGGATTCCCGGTCAGTGCCCTGGTCAGTTTCGAAATCTACGTCCGGCCGGCCCTGTTGAGACTGGCGGGACACGAGAAATGGGAACGCGAACGGGTCACTGTCGAGCTGGCTCACGCAATCAAACACGCTCCAGACAGGACTGAATTCCAGAGAGCCATCGTCTATCGATTGCCGGACGGTCACCTGGCAGCCAGGACCACCGGGGCGCAAGGTTCCGGGCGGCTTCTTTCTATGAGCGGCGCCAATGCACTGCTGATCCTGCCCACCGGAGAGGGAGATTTCCAGCGCGGCCGGGAGGTAGAGGCGATTCTCACCGGTCCTATTCAACAGGCATAAAAACGAGGCAACTCACCACTTTGCCTGTACCGTGTCTTCGGGCCGGCGAGTGGGCAAAGGATTCTCAAAGAAACTGACAGACCCTGCCAGACTTCACCGCTAGTGTGCACGACCTCATTAGGACAGCTATTCGGCACCAAGACACGGTACTTTTCCGCCTGACTGGTGGGGGTCCTTCACCCTCTTCTGACATCTCTCTCAAAACACGACCACCTTATCCGCTTCCAGCGTCCAATCACCCAATAGACCCATATTTCCGGGCAACACGCCCTCGATCAAATCCTCAGGCTCGAACCCGCGAGCCTCTCGACAAGTACCTCAAAGGCCCAGTTCGCCCCGACGCGCCAGGGACTTGGGCATACGTTCGACATTGTAGCAGCCGTCTGGTGTCTTTTGCGCCCGCCTGGCGCAGGCCACAGAGTCGCCCAACAAAAAGATGCGCACGTTGGTTTGGGAACGCTTGACCAGGTTCATGGCGAGCCGAAACGCGTTATGCGGCCGCTCGTTGCCGTAAGGCCCATCATTGACGATCAACAAGATGTTTTGGGATTGTGATTCCGTAAGCCTGCACCATTGAATAAACGAACCAGGGGTGAATACTATGCTAATTCCGTCCACACGCGCCGTGGGCATTGCGATACCGCAACAACACCTGCCAGGCCCGTATGGTCACCCATTTGTTGGCCGCGCCGACGCGACCGAAATCGGCCCACATCCTGCCCGGCACACGATCCAGTCCCCAACGACCGGACGGGTCTTGCCTCCCAACAAGCCAGTCGATGGCCGGCCCAACCTGGGGGTGCCCGCCTGCGCCGTGAGCCAGTACAGCCTCGAGCCCTTCAAGGATGTCCGGCTCCAGGGCGCGCGGGAATCCGAGGGACAACCAGTGGTCCTCTCCCCCGGCGCAGGCCGGTGAGCGAGGTGCGCTAAACGGCTGCCTGTCCAGAAGGAGTGCCAGGCCGTTGTCCACAATTTGACGGATATCCTTTTCTGCCGTCTCGACCGGCGCAACCTGCGAAAAAGCCAGCAGAACCTTGATAACCGCCCACGAGCATGGCAGATTCTCGTCGTGGCGGCAGGTGAAGCCTGTACGGCTCAAACGACCGATGAGGGACCGAAAGACTTCCAGAAACCGTGGATCGCCGCCATAGCCCAGCACACTCAGCGCCCACAGCATGTTACCGTTGAGGCACAGGAGGGCTGTGCCCGAGCCGTCGCCGGCTAAGAAGTCTCCGCCCTTTCCGGTAAGGGGGTCGAACGGGCGCCGGCTGTGATCGAGCACGTAGTCACAGGCCTGTCTGACCCGGGCAACCGGCAACACACCCAACTGGGCCAGAAAGAGCACCTGCCATGTTGTCGCCCGGTATCTGGGGCTATAGCCGACGTCCGGCTTGACCCAATAGCCGCTTGGATACTGCGCATCCAGAATGTCTCTCGCCGGCGGGATTTCGTGTATCCGCCGGCGGGCGGTTAGCGGCGGCGGTTCGTCGTCCGCATTCGCCTGCAATTGGGTGAGGGCAAGGTAGCGTGGGGAAGGTTCTTCCGTTTCCAGGAGCCAGGCCAATACCTCGGGCGCCGGTGCAACAGCCCAGGCGGGCACGGCCGCTCACTCGCTTCCCTGGTCCAGCAACTGCCGGGCCTGGGCGAACACGCTGTCAAACATTTCCAGGGTGAGCCGACCCGTCTGCGTGTTCTGCCGGCTGGGATGATAGGACGCCAGCAACTGCACTGGCTGCTCCCTGCCGTCCAAGGATAGGGAATAGCGCAGGCCGTGGCTAAACTTGAGGCTGGGCACCTCCTGGCCTCGAGCGCGCAGCAGGTTCAGGAAGTTGTCGAAACCAATTTTTCCCAAAGCCACCACTACCTGGACCTGGGGCATCAAGTCCAACTCGCGTTCCAGAAACCTGCGGCAGTTGGCCAACTCGTCGGCTTTTGGGCGATTTCCGGGCGGGACGCAGCGCACGACCGCCGTCACAAACGCGTCCTGCAGCGCCAGCCCATCGTAACGATCCGCGCTGGTCGGCTGGTTGGCAAACCCGGTGCGGAAGAGTGTTCCAAACAGGGTCACACCCGAGCTGTCTCCGGTGAACATGCGGCCTGTGCGATTCGATCCATGAGCCCCCGGGGCCAGCCCCACGATCAACAGGCGTCCTCTGACGTCCCCAAAACCGGTCACCGGTCTGCCCCAGTAGTCCCAATCCGCGTAGGCACGTCGTTTCTCTGCAGCGACTTGCTCGCGCCAGGCAACCAGTCGCGGGCAGGCACGGCACTCGATAATTTCCTCGTTGAGTGCTTTCCAGGCCGGCGGCAGAACGGCCGCATCTCCCCCGCTCATAGGCAGCAAATCCCGGCTAGAGGTCCCATAAGCCACCTGCTTTGACCCAGGCAGCACATTCAGCCAACGTGCCTTGAAGGGTTTCCGCGCCGGCTTCCGGCACGCCGGAAGCGCGGATCCAATACGTATTCAAGCCCACGTCCGCCGCCGGCAGTATGTCGTTCTCCAGGCTATCGCCGATCATGATCGCCTGCGACGGCGTGCACTCGAGTCTGGACAGCACTTCCCGGTAGTAGTCTGGGTTTGGCTTGCAGAAATGGGAGTTCTCCAGCGTGGTCAGGAATGTGAATGGAAGGTCACCCACGCCGGCCCATTGCAGGCGGTGCTCGACCGCCCGCTGGGGGAACATCGGGTTAGTAGCAATCACCACCCGATAGCCTCGATCGATCAGGTACTGGACAAACGGTCGAGCCGCCGGTCTCGGGCTGGTGTGTATGTGCAAAGCCGGAAACTCTTCTTCGTAAAACGTCGCAAACTCAGGCGTGAGGGTGTCGCACAACTCACCCACTCCCGCCCTGAAATTCTGGTGGAATACCTCTTCGTTCGTTGCACCGGCATCTCTGTTTTCATAGACAGCCCGCGTCGAACGCATCAGGTGCTGCGTCAGAACATCCGGTGCAATATACGTCTGAAAGCGCCGGCCCAGAGCTTTGAAGTACGGAGGCAGGAACGTGTCCATGTCGCTGTTCAGCAATGTGTTATCCAGGTCAAGCAACACAGCATTAATCGTCATTAAGCGTTTCTCACTTGGGCATAACCGGCGCAAACAAGAGCAACCGGTTGTTATCGGAATCAACAACGATAAGATTGTCTTCGGCGTCAAAGGCCATTCCCAATGGCAAGGCGAAAGAGGACATGTCAAATCCGTATTGGCCAAAGGTCATCAAGAAGTTGCCTTGGGCATCAAAAACGAGGATGCGGTACTGCTCCGGATCGCCGACAAAGACGTTTCCTTGGCTGTCGACCCTTAAGAACGGCTTGTTTACCACCGACTCGCTCTCCCAGCTCTCGATATCCCACTGGCTCAAAGGCACGAAATCGGGTGAGAAGACTTGTACCCGGCGATTCCACGTGTCCGCAACGTAAACTTTGCCGTCGGGGCCGAACGCGAGGCTGGTCGGCTCCTCAAAGCGACCGGGGACTATGCCCGACCCACCCCACATGGACACGAACTCTCCGTCTGCCGTGAATTTCTGAATGCGTTTGTTACCCGTGTCGGCTACGTAGACGTTGCCGTCCCGGTCAAGGGCAACGTCACGTGGACCCCAGAATCCTCCCGGATCCTTCTGTGCATCCCCCTGGGTGTCGGCGAAGTAGCCAAATTGGAACAGGAAATTGCCCTCCAGGTCGAACACCTGGATACGGTGATTCCAGGTATCAGAGACGTAGACGTGGTCACTACTAACGGCAATGCCCCACGGCTCCTGAAATTGAGAGATTCCGCTGCCGGCATTACCCCACGTCCGCACGAAATTGCCGTCGGCGTCGAGAACCTGGATGCGATTGTTGCCGCTGTCGGCTACATACCACAAGCCATCCGGCCCGACGGCAACGGCGCGTGGGGTGTTGAACTGCCCCGGAGCCGAGCCTTCGTTACCGGTGGCGCGCACCGCCTGAATGCTCTGGTATCCGTCAGCATAAGGTTCGACCGTCTGCTCGAGGGACACAGGCCCCAGCTGGTAGTCCCACAATTGGTTCAAAACGTCCTTGCGCACGTACATGTAGAATCTGTGTACGTAGGGCCACTCATTCTTGGGCGTACTGTGCCGGTGATAGAAGAATATGTCCCACAATTCCTGGCGGTTTTCCCGCACCTGTTGCCAGGCTGCCTGTGGATCCGCTGCGGCCTTCAGGTCAGGCACAAAATAGGTATGCCAGATGCTGGTCGGCGTTTGGTTTTTATAGGTCTCCAGTGGCCACCAGACCAGGCGATAGTCGAATTTCTCATATTTGTCTCCCAGGAACGGCGTCACCTTGCTCTCGTTGGTGGCGCCTACAATCACAATTGGAGCGTCCAATTGCTCCCGGCTGGGACTGTCGCCGTAGTAGGCCCGGTTGGGGTATTCGCGGAAATACCATTCCAGCGGCCAGGTGGAATCGTCATCGTATGCGACCTTG
>CAZHBM010000258.1:0-6079 GCA_964529945.1 uncultured Anaerolineales bacterium
TGTTTATCTTCGCCATTAACCTGATGAAAGAAGGGGCACTGGCCCTTTCGCCGCTGCTGAAAAACGGCCTCGAGGTCACAAACCCGTTGGACAGCCTGGGTTTCGGCTGGCTGTTCGCCTATCTCATTATGAGTGGTTCGCCTGTAGCTGCCGCCGCCCTGACCTTTTTGAACGCCGACATTTTGGACAAATTTAGTACTTTTGCGATGATTACCGGCAGCCGCCTGGGGGCCAGTTTCATTGTGCTGTTCATCGGCTTCATTTACGTTCTGCGGGGCCGCGACCGGTCGACCAGCCTGGGGATGGGATTGCTTTCCCTGGTGGTCACCGGCAGCACCTACATCGTCGGGTTGATAATCGGCCTCGGGCTGTTGAACGCCGGAGCGCTTGACTTCGTCCAACTGGACGCTGCCACGGTGATCAAATCGACAATCGACATGGCTATGGAGCCGGTCACGGCTCTGCTGCTGCACATAGTTCCCCGCCTGGGTATCTTTCTGATCGGCCTGGGCATCATCGTGTTGAGCTTCAATCTGTTTGATCGGAGCCTGCCTCAGATGACGATCAGGGAGAGCCAGGTCGGGCAGGTGTCGCGTTTCGTGTATCGACCGCCGGTCATGTTTTTGTTGGGGGCAGGGGTGACGCTGATCTCGATGTCTGTCAGTCTTTCGCTCAGCATATTGGTGCCGCTGAGCAGTCGCGGGTTCGTTCGACGTGAAAACGTGGTGCCTTACATCATGGGGGCTAATATCACGACGTTCATTGACACGTTGCTTGCAGCCGTCCTGATCGGCAATCCGGCGGCTTTCACCGTCGTGCTGACCGAAATGGTCAGCATCACCATTGTTTCTCTATTTGTCTTGACGTTCTTCTTCAGGTCGTATGAGGTGGGCACTTTACGGCTCACCCAGTGGATCAGTGCCAGCAATCGGAACTTCATATTATTCCTGGCGATGATATTTGTCATACCGATAGGGCTGGTATTGCTTTAGGAGTATTGGTAATGCGCGTATTGATCGCAATCAGCAATCTTATGTATTGCGAATCTACCTTGCAGATGGGTGCCGAAATCGGCAAATACACCGCGGAAATCCCCACTTTGCTGATGGTAGTGAAGCGGGAGAATCTTAAGGATCGCGTGGCACAGACGATCAAACAAGCCTATGAAGCTGTCCAGGACCAGATTCCCGAATTGCGGACGCATGTACGGGTGGGGCCTGCGGCGCAGGAAATCCTCGCCGAAGCCGAAGAAGGGGAGTACGACCTGGTTATTGTTGGCAATCCGTTGTGTCGCGGTCTGGTGGCACGGTTTGTCATGGACTCAACCGTGGAGAAGGTGGTGGAAAACTCACCTTGCCCGGTGCTCATCGCCAAGGGGCGAATTCGGCCTATCCGTCGCATTCTCTTGTGTGATAGCGGCGCACAGAGCCCTTCATTGTTGCGATTGTTCACCACCCGGCTCGATGCGTTGGCGGCGCGGAGCATTGATGTGACTGTGCTTCACGTGATGTCGCACATGAGCGCCGGGCCGGGTGTGGCGGGTGAGCAACTGCGCGCCGATGCAGAAGAGTTGATCAGGGCCAGCACGCCCGAAGGTGATATTCTCGTTCAGGACATGGCGCTCCTGAGTCGCTTCCACGTGAACTCGTTGCCCAAGGTCCGCCATGGACTGGTGGTGGAAGAGATTGTTGCCGAATCGCAATCTGGTGACTATGACCTGGTGGTTACCGGTGCCCGCATTGGAGATGGGTGGCAGCGCCTGCTCCTGGATGACATTGGGCGCAAGATCATCGCTCAGGTCGATCTGCCGGTATTGGTTCTGCGCTGACCGGCGACAATTCAAACAGGGTCACCTCGGGAGGCGACAGAAAACGGATGCGAGGTGCGCTCAGGCCCTCAAATCCCACGCCGCGATTGACGTACAGGTGCGTATCTCCCACCGTGTACAACCCCATTTCGTATTGCTTGCCCAGAGACGATGATGTGAGCACAGCGCCGTAGCCGGGTAATCTAATTTGCCCACCGTGCGTGTGCCCGCAGAGATACAGATCAATGTGGCAGGCCGGCGCGATTCGCATCAGTTCGGGTGAGTGATAGAGGAGAATTGCCAGCGAATCTGCCCTCACCCGACTGGAGACATCGATCAACTGTTGCCCGTCACGTACGCTGTCGTGGTGACATTCAAGGCCCACCAGCGTGAGAGAACTGCCATACACCTCAAGAAGTTCCTCCCGGTCGCGCAACAACCCGATGGGTAAGCCCTGCAGCAATGGATAGGCTTCCGCGTCCACCACCGGGGTCCCCAATATGGCGTAAATGGCCGGTGAGGGGGCGTTGGCCCGTTTCTGTTGTAGATCACATAGACGAGCCAGTAAGTGACGGGTCTCGCTGCGCGCTTCCGCGTCGTTCAGGAACGAGAGATTCAGATAGTCGCCTGTTAGCAGGATGACATCCGGCTGGGCTTCTTCGACAATCTGTAACAGTTGCGCTTCGCGGCGCCCCAACCGCTCGACGTGCAGGTCGCTGATTTGCATCAGTCGCAACGGCCTGCTCCCCGGCGCCAGTTTGCCGGTCTGGAGTGAAATCTGCGTGAGCTGCAATCTGGATGGCTCTATCAGGCTGCCCCAGACAAATGCCAGGCTGGCAGCCACGTTCAGGCTGACGGCCAGCCAAAATCCGATTTCCGCGCCGACGACGAGTCGAGCGGCGACTAACGCCAGCAAGATCAGGCACAGCCGGCCGGCCGAAAGTAACAGTAGCTGCGGCACGATTGGGCCGAAGGAGACCTTCAGCCTTGGCAAGCTCCACAAGATGGCTGCATCAATTGTGACAAAGGCCAGCAGAACCGGCGTGAGGAATATCCCGTTTGCCTGGCCGGTGCTGATTTGCCAAAGGTAGCCTGCGGCCAGGGCTGCTGCCAGAAGAACTGAAGCCGCCGAGAGATACGACCAATCGTTTGATCGATTGGCCAACAGCATAAGCCGATAGAACAGGCTTTCCTTAACCTGGACATTTGTCTTAACGTGCCCGGCAACAAAGTTGACGTTCGTAAACCGTCCGGACGATTTGCCCGGCTCGGAGGTGCGCTTAATTATCGTTGTCATATCTTCTCAAATCGACACATTATAGGATCTGTCTCAGTCTCAATCTCTGCCAATTATCAACAAGGTCCGATCATCAGCCGGCGGTTCATCATCTGCAAACCGGGTCAGAGATTCTTCGATAGCCTCCAGGGTTGCCCAGGCGCTCTGCCGGCCGATGGCCTGGATGGTCCGCTGCAGGCGATGCTGGCCGTAGAACTTTGCCTTGGGCGAGGTGGTATCAATGATCCCATCGGTGAAGATGAACAGGCGGTCGCCTGGTTGGAGAACGAGTGTGTGCTGCTGGAATGTGACATCGTCGAGAACGCCCAGCGCAATGCCGCCCTTAGGTGCTGTTTCTATCGTCTGTTGTTCCGCGCGCCACACCAGTGGAGGCAGGTGTCCGGCATTAGCCAGCACAATCTCGCCGGCGCCGGTATCCAGGATGCCATACACGGCGGTGACGAACATGCCGCGATGGGCGTCCGGCAGAAGCAAGTGATTGACTTGGGTTAGCACTGCGCCTGGTTGAGATAGGTCGACGGCAACCGCTCTCAATACCGCCCGGGTCAATGCCATGAACAGGGCCGCCGGGACTCCCTTGTCGGCCACATCGGCGACTGCGAATCCAAGGCGCTGGTCAGGCAGCTCGAACAAATCGTAGAAATCGCCGCCGACATGGCGCGCAGGCCGGCAAATCGCCGCCAAATCCCACCCCTCGATACGCGGCATTCGGCTGGGCATAAAGGTCTGCTGGATCTCCTGTGCCAGCGTCAGTTCCCTGTCTAGCTGCTCTCGTCTCGACGCTTCTCGTTGCAGGCGATCGTTTTGTATCGCCAACGCCGCCTGGTTGGCGATACCATTAAGAATTTCTCTACGATGCGCGTCCGCCGAACGGGCTGTGGGTTCATCGACGACCAGCAGCACGCCGAACAAATCACCTTTGATAGACAGAGGCAACGCCGTGGCGTACGCGTCGGCTGCGGCCTCACTGGCCAGCAGCCGGTTCGCCAGGTTCATGTGGATCAGATGGTGGCTGTCGGGCGAACGATCGGGTCCGAGCTGGATGTCGGTGATGGCTTGACCTGTCAGGCGAACCCGGTCGAGCAGTGGAAAATCGCCGGGAGCGTAGCACGTCAGCGGCTTGGAGTCCGGCTCTGTGGTGTGCGGGCCCCAATCGGCCGCCAGTTGGAAACACTCGGTCTCGGTTTCCCAGAGGAATATGAGACAACGTTGGACGCCGACCAGCATCGGCGAGATGCGCACGATGACCTGTAGAATGTCATCCAGGTTAGTCAGTCGCGTTGTCGCCTGGGCAACCTGGAGCAGGGCAGTGGTCACGTAGGCCTCTTGTTGGCGCGCCTGTAACAGCCTGGCGTTTTCGATGGCGGAGGCCGTCTGGTATGCAATTCCACGGGCGATGGAGATGGGCCCGTAGACCGCCTCGTCCGGCACGCCGGACCTGAAGCTCTTTGCCCGGTAATCGAGCAGCAGCGCTCCCAGTACGTGACCTCGAGCGAGCAGCGGGATAGCGGTCAAATGTGTGAAGCCCAACCTGCTGGCATCCAATTGACCTAGCGTAGTGTCTGCCGCGTTCACCGGGCTCGAAACCGGCAGGTTGGTCCGCCGCATTTGAGCGAAAAGCGGAACGTCCCCGGTGCCCAGTTTCAGCTGCTGGAACCACGCTGTTTCCCGGGGGTTGAGGCCATAGCTGGCTGCCGGCAGGCACTGATCTGATGTCTCATCCCAAAAGATCAGGGCACATCGCCCGATGCCGGCCAACATGGCCGTCAGCCGCAGCGCAGTCTCCATAACTTGGTCCAGTGAGGTGAGGGATTGAATCGATTCGGCCACCTGCAATAGAACGGTCGAAAACCAGGCCTGGCGTTGCGAGTTTTCGTACAGTGCTGCGTTCTGGATGGCAATTGCCGCATGGTTGGCAAACGTCCCGGCCACCAGCTTGTCTTCCAGGTCGTAGCTTCCGCTTTGATCGCCAAACAATGTCAGCAGGCCCAGCCTCTGGGCGCCAACGTGCAGCGGGGCCGCAATCGCAAAGAACGTTGTGGGCAATTCGAGGGCAGTCCTCAGGAGCGCCGGCGTCGTGTCTTCCGAAAAAATCTGTGGCTCGTCGGCGGCCAGCGTCTTTTCTAGCCAGGTGGTCACCTGTGGCGTATTCCGATAAGGTTCTGCCGGTAGACTTGGTGTCTTGCCGCCGGTCGCTGCCAGGTACCAGTCATTGTCCTCAAGCAGCCACAGCAAGGCGGTCCGGTAGGGCAACGCGCGGCCAACTTCCTCCAGTACGGCATTCAATACATCGTCCAGCGCCAAATCTGCTGATAGCAGGCCGGCCACCTCCTGGAGGCTGTCGGTCACCTGGTGGCGCCATTGCTCGGCGTGATAGAGATAAGCGTTGCGTAGGGTGATGGCTACATTGTCGGCCAAGGCCTCAATCAGTGCTCGGTCTTCGGCGGTGAAGGCGTCCCGCCGATCGCTCTGAAGGTCCAGTACGCCCAACACCTGCGTGCCGAAGATGAGCGGGACTGCCAACTCCGACTGCGTATTGGCCGGCGGCAGATTCGACGGCCGGTAGAGCGGCTCCTGGTCAACGTCGTTGGCGACCAATGTGCTGCCATTTCTGGCAACCCAGGGAATTATCCCGTGATGGTCATTCAAGTTGTAGGTAAGGCTGCTGTCCTCCAGCGACTGGCTGCGATCACCGCTGCCGGCCCGATATTGGATTTGGTCGCTCCCCGGACGCAGGGTGAAGAGGTGAACGAAGGGGTAACCAAAATGATGTCGAATCAGATTGACCACCTGGTTGAGCAAGGCCTCTTCGTCCAATATAGACGCCAAAGCGCGGCTGACTTCGGCGATCACTGCCAGTTGGTCGGCTCTCCGGCGCACGTCAACGTAGAGCCGGGTGCCCTCAATCGCCACGGCAATATTGTCTGCCAGCGCCTCAAGGACCATTAGATCGGTATCACTAAAATCGTTGGCAT
>CAZHBM010000259.1:0-6077 GCA_964529945.1 uncultured Anaerolineales bacterium
TCTGCAACTGTCTCATCGCCAACGGCAGGTCGGTTACAGCCTGGATAGTCGCCAACTGAATACGGGCGTTGGCGATGATCTCCGGCTGGTTGGCCGTCAAGAGTGGTGAGGGCGTCGATTGGATGATGGCCTGTAGAAGGGCAGCCGCTTCGTCCAGGCGGCCGGTGTCGACTAACGCTTGCGCCAGGTGCAGTTGGATGTCCAATGCATCCGGCTGGTAAATCGATGCCAATTTCCAATAGGTGACGGCGGCCTGCCTTTGCCCCTGGCCCCACTGGGCGGCTGCCAGGCCGGCCAGGGCCGGCGCCGAGTCGGGACGGCGCGCCAGTGCCCGGTTAAAGGAATCGATTGCCATGAGCCAATTGTGTTGCTGGAGATAGATGCGGCCGGTAGAGATCAAGGCTGTCGGATCATCGGGTGACAGCGAGGCCATCCTTTCGTACAGCTCGACGGCCGCTGCATAAGAATGGGATGCCTCCAGTTGGCTGGCCGACTCTTGCCAGACAGCGACGGTGCCAGGAGGTGGTGGCGTAGCTGCCGTCACCGTCATTACCGCCAGCACGACACAGAGTATCCGCAAAGGCCATCGCAATATATGTGCCATAAATTCTACCGATTTGATTTCTGCCCTGTCGTCTTGCGTCACATCTCAGGGTACTCGAAACCGGCGGCTTTGCCAATTCGGAACGCAGCCAGACACACAAGACGGGCAACGCTTATCGAGCCCCTCAAACCTGGTTCCATCGTCACCTTGAGGGTATAATCTACGAAAAATAGGAGACTCTTCGATCATGGTTAACGATCTCTCCAAAGAAAAGGCGGGCAGTTCTTACGGCACAGTCGGCGAATCGACGTTCCACGTTCGCTATGCCGAAACCGACCAGATGGGGATTGTGCACCATAGCGCGTATCCCATCTGGTTTGAGGAAGGCCGTAGTTCTTTCGCGCGCCAGGTGGGCTGGCCCTATTCCAGATTTGAGCGTGACGGACTGGCCCTGGCTGTGAGTCAATTGAACGTGCGTTATCTGGCGTCGAC
Source organism: uncultured Anaerolineales bacterium (assembly GCA_964529945.1). Classification (GTDB taxonomy): domain Bacteria; phylum Chloroflexota; class Anaerolineae; order 4572-78; family NAK82; genus CAZHBM01. The sequence goes on from CAZHBM010000259.1 coordinate 1,037, forward strand.
GCAATACGACCGCAAAGTGACGATACGCACCAGGATCACGCAGGTGCGTAGTCGCTTGATGCGTTTCGACTATGAGGCGTTGGATACGGACAGTGGGCAGGTTCTGGCGTTAGGCTATACCATTCATATCTGTGTCAATCGACAGGGTCGCCCGCAACGAATTCCCGATGAATGGCGCGACTTCTGGCAGTCCTTGGTTTCGGAGTCTGGCGGCGATTAGGAGCCTATCCGCCATTTGGCCTAGGCGAATAAGGGGTAACTCAGTGGTTTGGCCCATTTTTTGGTATTGAGAAGTGGCGGATTAGCCGATGCGAGGCAGGAGTGTGTTGTCTATAATAGGTACATAAGCGAGTACCTCGCGCATCTCCTTCTTTCAAAGGTCCAGGGGTCGGCCCGTTCCCTCCGGTCTCTGGACACGATAATTAAAGGTCGAAGCTAGCTTCGACCTTTTTCTTTTTGTTACCCCTGATGTATAATTTGAAAGATGTTTTGACGAAACCTCGGCTTGGTTCAGGCCGCGGGCGGTTTAGTTTTGCCCGGTGGCGGGTCTGACAACCCGGGGCGTCTTTATGGTTCGCCAGAGCGACTAGCGGAAAAGTAATGGATCAATCTCTAATTCGAAACTTCTGTATCATTGCCCATATCGACCACGGCAAAAGTACACTGGCCGACCGGTTGCTGCAAATCACCGGCACAATTTCCGACCGGGATATGCAGGAACAGGTGCTGGATACTATGGACCTGGAACGAGAAAAGGGCGTCACCATCAAGGCTTCCGCCGTTCGTATGAGTTACCCGGCGGCAGATGGCAAGACTTATGAACTGAATCTGATTGATACGCCGGGACACGTTGATTTTACTTACGAAGTCAGCCGGTCTCTGGCTGCCTGTGAGGGAGCTGTGCTGGTCGTCGACGCCACGCAGGGGATCGAAGCTCAAACCCTGGCCAATCTTTTTATGGCCCTCGATCACAACCTGGAAATACTGCCGGTGGTCAACAAGATCGACCTGGCCTCGGCCCGGCCGGAGGAAGTATCCCAGGAGATTGAGGACCTGATCGGGATCGATGCCAGCGACGTGCTGCCGGTTTCGGCCAAAGAGGGGCGCGGCGTGGATGTGCTGCTGGAATCCATTGTGCGACGCATCCCGCCGCCGCGTGGCGACCGCGAGGCTCCTTTGCGGGCGCTGATCTTCGACAGTCACTACGATGCCTATAAAGGCGTTGTGGCCTACGTGCGTCTGATAGACGGCATTGTGCGACAAGGCGAGGCTATTCGCTTGATAGCGACCAAACGCGAGGTATTGCCACTCGAATTGGGCTTTTTCCACCCGGATATGACGCCGGCCGATCAGTTGGAAGCTGGTCAGGTGGGTTACATCGCCACCGGTCTCAAGACGATCCGTGACGTGCACGTTGGCGATACCATTACGTTGGCGGATGCGTTGACCGTCAGCCCGCTTCCAGGCTACCAGCCGGTCAAGCCGATGGTGTTTGCCGGCCTGTACCCGACGGAGGGAGAAGACTACAACCTGTTACGGGATGCGCTGGAAAAACTACAACTGAATGATGCCGCCCTGGTTTACGAACCGGAGACCAGCCAGGCATTGGGCTTCGGTTTCCGGGCCGGCTTTTTGGGTCTTTTCCACATGGAGATCGTCCAGGAGCGACTGGAACGGGAATACGGGCTGGATATTCTGGCCACGGCACCCAGCGTGGCCTACCAGGTGACCAAGCGGAATGGTGAAGTTATTCGCATTGACAGCCCGGTACAGCTTCCTGACGAATCAATGATAGAGAGCATCGCCGAACCGTGGATGAAGGTGAACGTATTCACGCCATCGGACTACATTGGACCGGTTATGGAGTTGACCACCAAGCGCAGGGGACAGTTCAGCAAAATGGAATACATCGACCAACAGCGGGTGAGCCTTGAATACACGATGCCGCTGTCGGAGATGATCGTTGACTTCTACGACAACTTGAAGAGTGTCACGCGTGGCTACGCCTCTTTGGACTATCAATTTGACTCCTATCGCGAGGCCGACCTGGTCCGGCTGGACGTTTTGATCAACGAGCAACCGGTGGATGCGCTGAGCGTCATTGTCCATCGCGATCAGGCTTACTATCGCGGTCAGCGTCTGGTGAGTAAACTCAAAGAGGTCATCCCGCGCCAGCTGTTCACAGTGCCTGTTCAAGCTGCGGTTGGCAAACGCGTCATCAGTCGTGCCAACGTTAAGGCGTTGCGCAAAGACGTGCTGGCAAAATGCTATGGCGGCGACGTCACCCGCAAGCGTAAATTGCTGGAGAAACAGAAGAAGGGCAAGAAACGCATGAAGATGGTGGGGAGCGTCGAAATTCCCCAGGAAGCTTTCATGAGCGTTCTGAGCCTGGACGATTAATGACACGACTGGGCACTACTTGGCCGGGAAGCAGACAAGTGTTGGGAAAATGATAAATTGTGGTTCCCAGAGGGGATTATGAACGATACGTATCAGAAATTAAGACAACGGTTGGGTGAGATCCACGATCTGGAGCGGTCCTCGGCGGTGCTGGAATGGGATCAGCAGACCAACATGCCACCCGGTGGGGCGGAAGCACGGGCCGAGCAGACGGCCACTTTGCGCAAAACGGCGCACAGCTGGTTCGTGGCCGACGAGGTTGGAGAATGGCTGGCTGCACTACGCCCGGTTGCCGCCGAATGGGATTATGATTCCGACGCTGCCGCTTTGGTGCGCGTGGCTTCCCGAGACTATGAGAAGGCGCGAAAAATACCCCCGGAATTGGTGGCCGAGATGGCCAGGGTCAGCGCAATGGCTTACGAAGCCTGGGTGAAGGCGCGTCAGGAGTCCGACTTCTCTTTGTTCCGGCCACATCTGGAGAAAATCGTCGAGCTCAACGTCCGTTTCGCCGAGGCTTACGGCTACGAAAAACATATTTACGATCCCTTGCTCGATCAGTTTGAGCCGGGGACCACGACCGAGCAGGTGGCGGCTTTGTTCACCGACCTGAGGGCGACCCTGGTCCCACTGGTAGCGGCCATCTCGGAAAAGTTGGGTGCAGTCGACGATGCCGTTTTGCACCGGACCTACGACACCGACCGTCAGTGGGATTTCGGGATGCGGGTGCTGAAGGATTTCGGTTTCGATCTTCGCCGTGGGCGGCAGGATAAGTCGGTCCACCCGTTCACCACTTCGTTTTCCATTGGCGATGTGCGGTTGACGACGCGTTTCGACGAGGATTTTCTGCCGACGGCCCTGTACGGCACGTTACACGAATGTGGGCACGGCCTCTACGAGCAGGGGCTGAGTCCGGCCCTCGAACGTACCCCGCTGGCCGACGGCGCCTCGCTGGGGGTACACGAATCACAGTCACGCCTGTGGGAGAATCTGGTTGGCCGTAGCCGTGCATTTGTCAGCCATTATTTTCCCGCGCTGCAGTTGGTCTTCCCCAAGCAGTTGGCGGACTGTACCAGCGAAGCGTTTTATCGGGCGGTCAACAAGGTGGAACCGTCGTTCATTCGCGTCGAAGCCGATGAGGTCACCTATAACCTGCACATTATGCTGCGCTTCGAGCTAGAGAATGAGATGCTGGAAGGGCGGGTGCAAATAGTCGATTTGCCCGACGCCTGGAACGCCAAAATGAAGACCTATCTGGGTATCGTTCCGCCGAACGATGCCCAGGGGGTTCTGCAGGACATTCACTGGTCGGGTGGGATGTTCGGTTATTTCCCAACCTACACGTTGGGGACCGTGATGTCGGTGCAGTTCTTCGATCGCGCGAAGGCGGACATTTCCGACCTGGTAGAACAGATTGAGGCCGGTCAGTTTGGTCCCTTGCACGAATGGCTGAGGGAAAACATCTACCGGCACGGGCGAAAATATCTGCCGACCGAACTGGTCGAGCGGGTCACCGGAGATCACCTGACGAGTGCCAATTACCTGGCCTACATTCAGGCCAAGTTTTCCGACATTTATCGTTTGTAGTGGGTCAGGAGCAGAAGTTATATGCGACGTGAAAGAGTATCTGATGACATTTATGTGTTTACCAGTGATCTGTACGCGCAGGTGACTGCCACGGCGGTGACGACCCAAGAAGGCGTTGTGGTTATCGACACCCTCCCATTTCCTCAAGAAACGCGTATGATGATCGCATTCTTGCGCAAATTGGGGAAGGGAGATATTCGCTACGTCGTCAACACTCATTGGCATACCGACCATACCAGCGGCAACTATCTGTTTGAAGATGCGCAATTGGTTTGTCACCAACTGTGCGCTGAAGCGCTGGTAGAATATGGCATCCCCGCACTGGAAGAATCGAAGGAGATTTTTCCAGAACTGCAGGAAGTGGAGGTCCGGGTGCCTGACGTAACTTTCGATCAAGGAGAAATGTATCTGCACGTTGGCGACAAGTCCTTGCAGATGATTTTGACTCCCGGTCATACGTACGATTCGATCGTCGTCCATATCAAAGAGGATAAGGTCCTGGTGGCTGCCGACACGATTATGCCGGTACCCTATTTTGCCTGGGGAGATCGAGACGACTTTGTTGATTCCCTCAAGGGGCTCTTGGACCTCAACCTGGATAGTGTGGTGCAGGGACATGGAGAAGTCCTGTTGCGAGGCGAGATTCCGGATTCGATTAACAGCGGTATCCGCTACCTGGATGCACTTGATCAAAGGTTGGACAAGCTGCTGCAGAGCGGTCGCGGGCCGGAGGCCCTGCGACGACTGAGCATTGAATCGTGTGGCAAGTCGCGCATTCCCCTCAACGGCTTGGTAGAGGAGTTGCACGCCGGCAATGTAACCAGCCTGTACGAGCGCAAGGCGAAGAGCAAGGGTAGGAAGCGTTAGGCCGGCGGTTTTGTCGAGCGCAGCGGTGATACTGGGAGAACGTTCATGACCGACCTGTTGTACCAGACCGACAGTTACCTACAACAATTTGAAGGCACCGTTACAGCCGTCGATCCCGATGGGACAGCTATCGTGCTCGATAGGACGGCCTTCTACCCTGGAGGAGGCGGCCAGCCGAATGACGTCGGCT
>CAZHBM010000260.1:0-4448 GCA_964529945.1 uncultured Anaerolineales bacterium
CGATGAATAGGGATGATTGTATTGAGCCAACCCGTCCACGTCGTCATCGTTCATACTGAACCACCAGGCATTCCAGCGTACAAGGGGGACGTAGACCTCCTGCATAAACTCCAGGTTGGGGTCCATCTCGTCCAACTTCAACACCGCCCAGCCAAATATGGGCGGCTTGGTCACTTCGGCGCTGATGGGGTGGTCAATGGTGGCGACGATCCCCTCATCGTACACGGCATCGGGCAGCATGCCGTCCGGCAACTGGCAGGTGAGCATGGCCCGCAACTGGTTACGGGCCAATTCTGCGTCCACGTGCCGGTAAGCCAGCGCGTGCATGGCGCTGTCCCACAGCCATAATCCCACGTAACTGATCTTGGAAGGCATCATCGCCTCGTACGCCACGTTTCCTTGGGGGCTGATCAGGTTGTTGGCCATCATCCACCAGGCGTAGGCATACGTCTGCTGGTAGCGTTCGTTGACCCGCGGCACCTGGTCGAACCACGCCCGCCAGCGTGACTTGGCCGACGCTTGAGCGACGCCGAAAGGCACGACCACCGGATGTGCCTGGTTGGTATTGCCCACCAACAGAGAAATCGAACAATCATCCTCACCCTTGACGATAAACTCAATCCCATAACCACCCTCGGCCGGCGTAATCTCGTTGACGACCGCCTCTCCGTTGGTGGAATAGATCAGGTTGCGGACCGACTTGAACAGTCCACCGGAAGTCCATTTTTCCCAATATTGCGGCCATACCTGCAGGCGAATGCCCGACGTCACATGCGCCGGCAGACCGAAGGACAACGTCCGGTGGTCCTGAAACGTGATCCCAAACTCGCCAATCTCAGTCCGCAAGCGCAACACGTGCGGAAACGTCTCCACCTCAAAATCCAACCCGTTACCGTTCTCGTCGATCAGCTCCAGTGAGGGAATAAAAGGAGGGCGCTGCCGGTAGGCATCGATATCCGGCTGCAACTCTGTCAACCGCTCGGCCAGTTTGATCAAAAACTGGCTTTTGCCGGTCGCCTTGAAAACCAACAATCGCGACCCACGATCGCTGAAAGGCACTTTGGTGATGTCGATGTGATTCTTCAATAGATCAAAGTACGAGACTTCAGACATATACTCTTTTCATTTCCTTGTTTCTTGTCTGGACCGACCGTCGGTCGCAATCCTAGAAAGTATCATAACGGTTTTGCGTTTATCGTGCAACCAATGGGTCAAAATGAACACCTATTGGGCGTCAAAGAGTACTGAGGCGATTGCATCGCCCGCGCGGTCGTGCTAAGATGCATGCTTTGGAAAGCAGGAGGTCCATGGACAGCTCGCTCTCTTCTCAGCCCAAGCGCTCCAGCGGTAACCGGGTCTGGCTGCGCGGCATGCTCAACGCCCTGCCGGTCGTTGCCGGTTACGTACCTATCGGCTTCGCCTACGGTGTTTTGGCTCAGAAGGCCGGGCTGTCTCTGACCAACATCCTACTGATGTCCATCATCGTTTACGCCGGCTCTTCCCAGTTCATTGCCGTCGGGCTGTTTGCCGCCGGCATGTCGGGCTTGTCTATCGTGTTTACCACTTTCGTCGTCAACCTGCGCCACCTGCTGATGTCCACCGCGATGGCGCCTTACCTCAAGAATTGGCGCAACATCGAAATCGCCGCTTTCGCTTTCGAGTTGACTGACGAGACCTTTGCCCTGCACAGTACTCACTTCGCCAATCGTCACCCCGCCAAAGGTGAGGTCTTGGTCACGAACGTCACATCACAATGTTCGTGGGTATTGGGCAGTTTCCTGGGAGTGGTAGCCGGCCAATTGATCACCGACGTCGAACCTTTGGGGCTGGATTACGTCTTGCTGGCCATGTTCATCGGCCTGCTGGTGTTACAGGCACGCAGTTGGCTGCTGAGTTTCACCGCCCTGGTGGCAGGGCTGGCTTCCGTTGGCCTACTGCTGGGCGGATTGGCCACCTGGCACGTCATCATTGCCACTCTACTGGGTGCCACAATCGGTTTAGGGGTTGAACAGTGGATCAAAAAACCATCTTCCTGATCCTGTTAGGGATGGCCGCAGTCACCTACCTGCCGAGGCTGTTGCCGGTGTGGTTACTGTCATCGCGCCAATTGCCGCCCCAACTGGTCACCTGGCTGCGTCACGTACCGGTGGCCGTCCTCTCGGTCATGTTATTGCCGGCGCTGCTGGTGCCCGACGACCGCCTGGACCTGGGTCTGAACAATCTTTTCCTGTGGGCAGCCATCCCGACGTTCCTGGTAGCCATTAAGACGCGCAGCCTGTTCGCCACGGTGGTGGTTGGTGCGGCCAGCGTCGCCCTGGCCCGGTTGGCTCTAGGCTTCTGAACGCCGGCGACCCGATTTGGGCCGCAATATCGACCTTCCCCTGAACTTGACGCCCGCCGAGCCACGCCGGCATTCGAGCAACCGGCACTTACTCCGGCTTACCCTTGTAGAAGACCATACGCTGCAAGTCCTTTTCAGCCTGCTCGATTTTGGAGCGGTACAGATTCAACTGGGCCCGAAATGAGGAGCGTGGAAATTGGGCCTTGTAGCCGGCCACCATCTGAGCCAGCCATTCATCCATAACCCCGTCTTTGTCCTCCCGGTAACCACCGGGAACGGCCAGAAGGTCCAGCGGCAACCGCGGCGGGATGGCCCTGATCCCCGGGCGGGCGTATCCGAATACGATGGTCATCAAAGGGAACACCTGCTCCGGTAGGTCCAGCTTTTCGACCAGGTAGCCGGCGTCCAAAAAGCCGCTGCGCCCGGTCTCGGACAGCATAATGGAAGAAATGCCCACCGACTCGGCCGCCAGGTTCATAGTCATCGCCACCAGGGAAGCATTCATCACCGCCAGGGTGTACTCAACGATCGGGCTATAGGGAAATTCGTCGGCAATCGTTTCGTTGCGGTGCGTATCGCCCATTATCAACGCCGCCCGCTGCCCGTTAAAGGGCAACGGCGTGCCAAACTTCTTTAGCCAATCATCACGGGTGAAGGTGGCACACGCCCAAGTCTGCAGATTGACCGTCGTCGGCGCCAACCGCCCGGCCTCCAGAACGGTTTCGAAGACCGCATCGGGCACCTGCCGGTCCTGAAACGAACGCACGCTGCGACGTTTGAAGATCGTCTGCAACAGAGCATTGTCTTCCAGCGACGGCGCCAACGCCGGTTTCTGTCTCAGGATTCGCCACAAGCTGCGTAAAAAACGACCCGGCCCGAGTTTGTCTTGCATAGTTGTCTCCTCCAATGATGGCAATGGGTGTATGGTAGTCACCTTCGGTGCCGACCGCAAACCGGAAGCGCATTTTTTTGTTTTCCCCCCTTCAGCCCGCTATGTCGCCTTTTTGCCTATTGACAGGCTGAACTGTTTCTATTAGAATGAATTTGTGGGTCATTCAAGGCTGCGTCGGGTATGTAATCCGCCCTCGCACGAAGCCCGGTCGGCCAGGATCCGCATCAGTAAGAGCCCGCTTGATGAAATCACCTGATTGAGGCCCAGACGGGCCCAAGGAGAAAGAGAGCGTTCATTATGCAAGCGAGCAAACGTGTTCTGTCCCGTCGCGACGCACTGAAAACCCTGGCCGCATTGTCCGGCGCCGTTGCTCTATCCAGCCTGCCCAACAAGTGGAACACGCCCCTGGTTGAGGTCGGCGCGCTACCGGCCCACGCTCAATGCACGCCCAGTCCATCGACCGGCGCCGTGTTCATATTGAACACTACGAATGGCAGAGTGGACCTCAGCCTTGAGCCACGGGAAGGTCCGATCTTGAGAATCAGTGTCGGACCATTCGATGTAGGCTGCCTGGACCGCATTACGCCCGGCCCCTATCTCCTGTGCTACGAGATTGTGGGCGGCAGCTGCCCGGCCAAAGACTGCGCAGAGGTCGAGATTTATGCGGACTCAGGTATAGGCATTGGGTTTACCTGCCAGGACGGGATTGGTGGCGCCGAAGTCACCATTGAGCGCCGGTAAGCTATTCCTTAGTGTTCCGTAATACGCGGGAGAAAGCCGAACGTCGCACCTGAACGTTGGCCGGACACGCCTGTCCGTTCGGATGGGGTTCTCACCCAGCTACGGTCAAAAGTTGTGAACCCATCTCGCCAGGTTCTTTTCTGGTCCACGCGAAGGAGAAAGTGAGTATTTTGCAACCGAGCAAGCGGCCCCTGTCCCGCCGTGATGCCCTCAAAACCCTGGCCGCCCTATCTGGAGCCGTTGCCCTATCTGGCCTGCCTAACAGGTGGAGCACGCCAATGGTCAAGGTTGGCGCCCTGCCGGCCCACGCCCAATGCACGCCGACCGAGACCACCAGCGCACTATTTGTCATCAATGACACCGACGGCCGGGTGGACCTCAGCCTTGAGCAGGTGGAAGGTCCGACCTTGGAAATCAGCGTCGGACCATTCAGTGTGGGCTGCCTGGATCGTATCCCACCCGGCCCCTACGTCA
>CAZHBM010000260.1:4458-6059 GCA_964529945.1 uncultured Anaerolineales bacterium
CACGTGCTATGAGATTGTGGGCGGCAGTTGCGCCGGCGAAGGCTGTATAGAAGAGATTGAGTTTCTCGCCGGCACCGAAAATGCGGCTGTCTTCTCTTGCCGATTGCATGGATTGGGCGGCGCCGAGGTCACAATCGAAACCCACTAGTGCCGGGCAATTTCAAGATTTGGTAGAAGCAGCTGGCTGCGCGGGCCTATGTGGTGAATGAGTATGGCTCTATCCCGTCGTGCCCTCCCGGACGAGCCAGAGCCATACTCATTATGGCGCCGCACTTCCCGAGCCTTGGAGGCACTACTACCAGCTTTTGGCCGGAATCTGCAGATTTCTTCTCCACAAAGTGCGGAACGATTCTTGACAATATCTACAAAATAGGTTATACTGGCAACCGTAGACGTGGTGAATTCTGCTCAGGTCAATAGTAAACCGTCCAGAGGCACTAGTCCGGGCGGTTTTTTTTATAGTGCCGATAGCCGATCACCCGTCGAATAATATCAGTTTTGGTGGTCACCACCATTAGCACCCCCTTCGGGGAAAAGGAGAATTGTTTCAAGATGAGTGAACGAGTGACCGGCACCGTGAAGTGGTTCAATGGCACCAAGGGCTACGGCTTCATCAGTCGCGACAATGGCGAGGATGTCTTCGTGCATCACAGCGCCATCCAGGCTCAGGGTTTTCGTACCCTGGACGAGGGCGATCGCGTCGAGTTTGAGGTCGAGCAAGGCCCCAAGGGCCCGGCCGCTGCCAACGTACGCAAGATCTAAACCACGTCGCAATGACAGATAGTCCGCGTACCGTTGTCGACGACCTGGTCGTCAGTCTCGACTATACGTTGAAACTGGAGGACGGTGAGGTCGTTGACAGCTCTGAGGGGACGGAACCCCTCGAATTCCTGCAAGGCCATGACCAGATCGTTCCCGGTCTGGAAAAGGAATTGTATGGAATGTCAGTAGGTGATGAAAAAGAAGTGGTGGTGGCTCCAGCCGATGCATACGGTGAACGCGACGACGACGATGTTGAATGGATGGAACGCGACGCTTTTCCTCCCGACCTCGATCTTGAGACGGGAATGGCGTTGCACGTCCAGGATGAATCGGGACAGACGATGGTCGCGTACATCGCAGAGATCAAACCGGATGGTGTGTTGTTAGATTTCAACCACCCTCTGGCAGGCGAAACCCTCTTTTTCCAAGTTAAGATTGCCGGACTGCGGTCGGCTACGCCAGAAGAAATTGCGCACGGCCATGCCCACGGTCCCAATCATCATCACTGAGGCTCACGGACGTTGAGCGGCACCTTTCGCGCTGCGAAAGGTGCCAGACACTGTCCTGTCAATGAACTTCCCCCTGTTTAACAGGGAATGGGGGCGGTTGTTTCCCGGTCACGGGATCCAACCGCCCTTTCTGATTCTCCGCCCGTTTGACCGGCAACTGGTTCTGAAGGTCCCGTCACACGTGATTCGATTCGGGGCAATTTGCACCCACTAAGAAGGCGCCATAGGTGATGGATAACCGGCAGCGGACTTCCATGGCCATGTACCAAGAAGCTTTGGGACACCCCACCCATGCGGGTTTGTCCCAAATCTTCTGTTGGAGGAATTGCA